>JACETJ010000016.1 GCA_013911345.1 Congregibacter sp. | reverse complement strand
CCGTCCATTCAGCAGATAACCTTTCTGCATCACAGCGACCACCGAGTTCGGTTCGACGTCGGACTGCTCCACCATGCTCATTGCCTGAGCGGTCTCCGGATCAAACGGCTCGCCCTCTGGGTTCACCGCTTCCACCCCATACTTGGCCAGCACGTCCATCAAGCCCTTTCGCGTGAGTTCCACGCCCTCAGCTAATGCCGCACTGCCCTGCTCGTCACCACTGGACTCCAGGGCTCGCTCAAGGTTGTCGACGACACTGAGCAAGTCACCACAGAAGCGCTCCAGCGCAAATTTACGCGCCTTCTCGACTTCCTGTTCGGCACGCCGCTGCACATTCATTGCATCAGCTTGAGCCCTGAGCGCGGCATCCTTGGCGGCTTCGAGCTCAGCCTCTAGATCGACCGGCGCATCAGGAGCGTCATCCGCCTCAGCAGCGTCAGCCCCACTGTCTGTGTCAGACGCCACGGTGGCTTCCGCCACCGCCTCAGCAGTGTGCTCGACGTCGACAGTGTCTCCCTCAGCCGTCGTCTGCTCCTCGGGTTTCTCTTCCGCCATGGGCGATCTCCAGTCTCTCACTCACTATTTGCTTGCTATTTGGGGCGCTCGCACCCTCGGTAGGTGACCACCGAACCCCGCTTTCGAATGGGATGTGGGGTGCCACGGCCAGTTTTCAAGGGGTGAACGTGGTTTTCGCTGCGATCTTTACGAGATAAGCCTGTGACTGGAGCACCAGAAATCGCCACCACCAGAGCGCTCCAGCGTTCGGTTTAAGGGTGAAAGGGCTCCGAATTCAGATTTAGGGGCCTGCCGCGGTGGATGCGGTGGGCGCGGTGGGAAAACTGAACAAGAGGGCCCACCAGCGCGGTCAAAAACCTGCACTCATCATCATCTGGGCTGTGGCTATCGAGGCTGGGGCTATCGCGACAAGGCGGCACTCAGCATCCGGGCGGTGACATCGACAATCGGAATCACACGCTCGTAGGCCATCCGGGTGGGCCCGATCACGCCGAGCACCCCGAGAGACTGCGAGCCCTTTGCGTAAGGCGCGGTGATGACACTGAAGTCGCCGAAGACATCGAAACCGGCTTCTTCACCAATGAAGATTTGGATGCCGTCGGCCCGGGAACAGCGCTCCAGCAGCTCGAGCAAATCCCGCTTGCGCTCGAAAGCATCAAACAGCTCGCGCAACTTTTGCATGTCCTCAGGTGAGGCCTGATTAAGCAGACTCGCCTCGCCCGCAACCACGACATTTTCTGATTGCTGCTCGGTCTCGATTGCCGCGTTGGCCAGCTCGAGCGCCGCCTGGAGGTAATGATCGATTCGGGCACGTGCCTCTGACATCTCGCGGACAATATGCCCTTTAACCTCTGACAGGTCGTTACCTGCATAGCGCTGATTAATCAGCTCAGCCGCCGCCTTGAGCTGCTCCTGACTCATGGGTCGCTGCATCTGGATGATGCGGTTCTGCACCTCGCGCTCATTGATCACCAAAATGACCAATACTCGGTCGCCCGACAAGGGTAGAAACTCGATTTGTCGCAGTTGGCTTGCGGCGGGCTTGGGCACCGTCACAATACCGGTCTGATAGGTAATCTGAGCCAGCAGATTAGAGGCCGTCTGCACCAGCTCCCCGGAGCTACGATTAGGATCGAGGCCCGCATTGAGTGCCGTGACCGCACGCTCCTCCACCGGACCTACCTGCAGCAGACTGTCGACAAAAAACCGATAGCCCTGCGCGGTCGGCACCCTGCCTGCGGATGTGTGTGGTGAGGTCAAAAAACCAAGGTCCTCCAGCTCGGACATAATGTTGCGCACGGTTGCTGGACTGACCGAGAGACCGCTCTCGCCCTGCAGGTTTTTTGAGGCCACGGGCTGCCCCTCGCGAATATGCATCTCCACGAGGGTCTTCAAGAGCGATGAAGCGCGAGGTGACAGTGCTTCCAATGGACGTCTCGTCATTAACAACCCACAAACGTTGTAGCACAGGCTACGACGGCAAAAAAGGACTGAGGCCCTCTGCGGTTTCCGTGGGCAACGCGAGGGCAGCGCACTTGCCCACCGCCTCACGGCGCTGATCGCTCTGGATGTTCACTCGCGGGCCCGTCTGCGCTATAACGTGACTAAGACCCAGTGATACCCGTTATGCTGATTAACCTGTCGATACAAGATTACGCGGTGGTCGAGCGACTGGAGGTCGACTTGCAGCCAGGCATGACCTGCATTACCGGTGAGACCGGCGCGGGCAAATCGATCATGCTCGATGCTCTGGGACTCTGCATAGGAGACCGCGCTGACTCCAAAGCCATTCGCCCCGGTGCTGGTCGCACCGACATCGCAGCCTGCTTTGACGTCAGCCAAAATACCCGCGCGCAGATCTGGTTGGCAGAGCGCGACCTAGAGGCCTCGGGCGACTGCATTCTGCGACGTACGATTACCGCAGAAGGGCGTTCGCGCGCTTATATCAACGGCTCGCCTGCCACCCTGTCGGACTGCGCCGATCTCGGACAGTTGCTGGTCGACATCCACTCCCAACACGCGCACCAATCCCTGCTCAGGCGACCGGTACAGCGCAGTTTGCTCGATACCTTCGCAGGCGCAGAGACACTGATCGTCGAAGTCAGCGAAACGGCCCAGCGTTGGCGTGTCCTGCAAGAAGAGTACTCCCGCCTCGCCGGCCAGACAGAGGAATCGGATGCACGTCGTGCACTTCTCACCTACCAGATTGCTGAATTAGAAAGTGTGAATCCTCTCCCCGGGGAGATTGATTCGCTTGAGGCGCAGCACAAGCTTCTCGCCAATGCCGCGTTCATCATTGACAGCGCGAACGACATCAATGCCGGGTGTGAAGGCCAGCGCGATCAGCTAGCCAGACTGGTGCAACTCGCCAACGACGAACGAATGATCGGATCGGGAACGGATAATCTCCGCGAACTACTGGGATCAGCGCTGATCCAGCTCGATGAGGCGCAAGCCGAAACGGCACGCTTCGCTGCATCGGTGGAGCTTGACCCAGAAGGTCTCCGCGATACTGAGGAAAGGCTGAGTGCACTTCATGATCTGGCGCGAAAGCATCGGGTTCAGCCAGAAGCACTGCCCGAACTCCTGGCCGCACTGCAGTCGGAGTTGGAGTCGCTGGCGGGCGGCACCGAACAACTGGCTTCACTTAAGAAAGCGCTCGGAGATACAGCACTGGCGTGGCGCAGCCACGCAGAGGCGCTCTCGAACCAGCGCCGCAAGGCTGCCGCCGGATTAGCGCAGCGCGTCATGGATACGTTGGAAACTCTGGCCATGGCGAAGTGCACCTTCGAAATTGCCCTGATCCCATTCAAAGACGACAGCCCTGACCCACGGGGCGCAGAGGATATCGAGTTCTTGATCACTACCAATCCGGGCGCAACGCCGGGCCCCTTACATAAGGTGGCCTCTGGGGGCGAACTGTCTCGCATCAGTCTCGCGCTTCAGGTTGTGGCTGCCGACACGGCGACCTCTCCCACCATGGTATTTGACGAGGTCGATGTGGGTATCGGCGGTGGTGTCGCCGAGGTAGTAGGAAACTTACTGCGATCACTGGGTCAGCGCAGTCAGGTGCTGGTCGTAACGCACCAGCCTCAAGTCGCAGCTAAGGGTGACAACCATCTACTGGTGACAAAGACCGGTGAGGACTCAGTGCACTCTGAGTTGGCTTTGCTTGACGGTAAAGCGCGCATTGAAGAGGTGGGCAGGATGCTTGGCGGCGCCAAGCTGACAGACAGCACCTTGGCTCACGCGCGAGAGATGCTCGAAGGCAGTTAAGCCTTGTCTTTCTTGCGAACGCGAAGCACCAGAGTGTGGTCAATAATCTCGTAACCGTGCTGCTCTGCAATCAGGTGCTGGCGTCGCTCAATCTCATCGTCGATAAATTCAATCACCTCATTGGTGTCGACATCCACCATGTGGTCATGGTGGTGATCCGGCGCCATCTCAAACACGGAGTAACCCGCCTCAAAATTGTGGCGAATAATGAGCTCCGCCGTTTCGAACTGGGTCAGCACGCGATAAACCGTCGCCAGTCCAATATCTTCTCCCGTGTCACGCAGACGCTGGTATAGATCTTCTGCGCTCAAATGATCGCCCTGCTCTGAAGCCTCACTCAACATGGCCAAGATGTTCAGCCTCGGCGCGGTGACTTTGAGCCCCGCTTTTTTAAGTTCTCTATTTTGTGAGGCCATGCTGGAAAAGTTCTCGGAGGGCGCGGTTTGACGGTATCATGCCACCCTTGAATGCTCCTTGGAAGATAACGTGTTGCATGTGACCCCACTGATCCGACCCATCGCTGTCGGTTGCTTATTGGCCAGTCTGGTCGGTTGCGGCAGTAACTTCGGCTTTCCCGGGGTCTATCGCATCAACGTTGAGCAGGGCAACGTCGTCACCGAAGAGATGGTTGAGCAACTGCAACCAGGCCTCAATCGACGCCAGGTGCGCTACATCATGGGCACCCCCCTGATAGAAGATTCGTTCGATAGCGACCGATGGGATTACCGCTATCTGCTGCGTAATGGCAACGATACGATCACCGAGACGCAGCTAACACTCTGGTTCGAGGGAGATGAACTGGTCCGCGCCGAGGGCCCCGACGCACCTGACTGGGATCAGTCTCAGTCAGCCGAAGTGGAATCCGAAACCGCTTCCGACGCCTGATCACCCTCTTCCCGAGCCGCCTTGGCACGAGCCGCTCGCGCCTTTCGCACCTCTTTAGGGTCGATCAGTAACGGTCTGTAAATCTCAACGCGCTCGCCCATGGCCAGCACACGGTCTCCCGTCACCGCCTTGCCCCAGACACCCAGTTTGATATCTGGGCCCACAACCAGATCTTCAAACACCTCATCGAGCTTACTCATCGACACTGCCTGCAGCGCGGTAGTACCGCTGGGAACATCCAGCTTTACGATCCGCTGCTTGTTTGGGAGTGCGTAGGCCACTTCAACGTGGATGATCTCGCTCACGTGACAACCCCCAATTGCTGATTCGCGCGCCTCACTACAGCATCAACAAGATCCAGCGCAACGCGGTCGAATAATTTTCCTGCAGCCACGCTAACCAGCCCGCTAGCGAGTTCAAAATGAAGACGCAGCGATGTCTTGCAGGCTGCATCACCCAGTGCCCGAAACATCCATTGCCCTGAGAAAGAATCAAACGGGCCATCGACCAGCGCAAGCTCTATCCGCTCTGGCCGCTGCATCGTATTGCGGGTGGTAAATCCATGACTGATGCCGGCTCTGGATAGCGTTAGCGTGGCTGTGACGATCTCGTCGCCACGCTCGTGAATCTCAGCGCCCACGCAACCGTCGAGGAATTCTGGATAACGCTCGATGTCAGCCACAAGGTCAAACACCTGCTCTACAGCGTGCGGGAGAAGTGCGCTTCGTTCAATCACAGTCATCGTCGCAGTTTACCCAACAACAGTCCTTTCCGTTGACCCCTGCTCACAACGTGCCGCCGAGCAACCACACAACGCAGCCCGTCGGCACTAGCCAACGCAATGCTATCCACCAGCACTGAAAGAGCCATTTGGGCTCCCTAAAGAGCTCACCTCTCAGGACTGGGCGCGGCATCAACCAGCCCACAAAAACAGCGGTTGCCAGCAGGCTAATGGGTAGCAACCACTCGGTGATCAGACTGCCAAGCTGCAAGAGTGGCAGTTCCCCCATGAACAGCGAACCAGCGATGACCATCGCAACCAGCGTGGCACTCAAAATCGCCCCACTGACACGGCCCAGCTGCCATTCATCGGCCAACAACATGACCATTGGCTCGAGCAGGACGGCTGCTGCGCCCCAGGCAATCAATGCCATGGCACCAAAAAACAATGCGCCATAGGTTTCGCCCAGAGGGAGATTGGCAAACGCATAGGGAAGTCCGGTAAATAGCGCGGCTAATCCCTCTGCCGGTGCGACGTTAGTCTCAAACAGCAACGCAGAGACGATCACCGCCGTAACCAACATAAACCCCGTATCGATGATCGCCACCGCCAGTACCGAGCGCCCCCAGGGCAACCCTGTGGGCGACTGTGCTCCGAGGGCCATCCCGAGTCCCAAGCCGGCACCCAGTGTGACGCCTGCCGCGCTCACCGCCCGCCACAGTGAATCAGCCCGCCAATGATCTGCCCTGCTCGCAAACAGGAACTCTTCCACCGGGCGCATGTCGGTATAGATAAATACGAAATCCAACACTCCCAGCAGCGTGATCGCCACAGCAGGCAGGCATACCCAAGCAACAAACCCTAACCCCAGCCTGATGCCGAGGGCGGAAACGGCACCTGCTGCGGCAGAGAGCATCAGGGTATTCGCAAATAGCGCCGGCCGATTATCGACGTAGGCAAGGAACTCTCCTGCAATATCAATAGCACTAGCCGAGGCCAATACGCCCGAGTACAGCACACCCGCCCAATGCAGACACCACACCGAGGTCAGTATCGCCACTGCCGCGAGCACAAGCGCCAACAGTGCCTGAGCAGTTGCCAAGTGGCGCCATCTGGTGTCTCTGTTGGCAGTACTCGCGGCCCAATGGAGTGCGAGGCCGGGAGAGGCTCTGCCATGACTCCCTAGCGCCACCTCAGCGACCATCACGGGTACGCTCAACGCGCACAAAGCCAGCACATAGCCCAGAAAGAAGGTTCCCCCGCCGTGTTCCCCTATGAGGAAAGGCAGGCGCTGGACATTGCCCAGACCCACGGCGACGAGGGTCAGCGTCAGCACTAACGTGCTTCTCGCTCTCCAAGGCTGAGGGATATTGTCATCCAACATGCGCGTGAGACCGGATCAAGCACTGACAGACACGGGAGCGGAAGAATACCGACGCGGTGCCCGACGGGCGCCCGTATAATGGCTTCATGGCGAAATCCAAACGCAACAAGACCTCTGACAATACCATCGCCCAGAATAAAAGAGCACGCTTCGACTACCACCTGCTGGAATCATTTGAAGCAGGCGTATCGCTGGCGGGATGGGAAGTCAAAGCACTCAGGGCTGGCAAAGCTGAGCTCACGGATTCCTATGTGCTGATGAAAGACGGTGAGGCGTTTCTGTTGGGCGCCAACATAGCTCCACTGGAAACCGCATCGACACATTTTGTGACCGACCCGACCCGCACTCGCAAACTGCTGTTGCACAAAAAGGAGCTCGCAAAGATCAATGCGGGGGTTACTCAAAAAGGCCAAACTTGCGTCTGCACGGCACTTTACTGGAAAGGCCATCTGGTCAAGGCGCGGATCGAGCTTGCACAGGGCAAGAAGCAGCACGATAAACGCGACAGTCAAAAAGACCGTGACTGGCAACGTCAAAAAGCACGCATCGTGCGCGATAACGTCAAACAGTAATCAACCCCAGATCAACGCATTGGCTGCGATCGACAGGCCAATCAGAATGCACAGCCCCACGACAAAGGGTCGGTAAGCCGCGCCGGCATAGCGGGCGAAGGCCCAATTACCTGCCTGATTGCCCAGCCACATTGCAGGGAGCGCGATCCAAAGCAATTGGAATGGCCGTGGGGTGATCAGACCCGCCACGCCAAACATGACCAAAGACACCAGGCTTGAGCACCAGAAAAACATCATGAGAAACGCGCGGGACTTCACCGGATCGGTGAGCGTCGCCACCACATAGAGAATGACCGGCGGCCCGGGGATTGCAAATGCACCGTTCATCAAACCGGACGCCACACCCGTCGCCAATGCAGTCGAGTTCGAGGCAGCGCGCTCTGCGGGTACAAACCTCGATAGCACAACCGATGCAATCACCACAGAGATCCCGATCCATAGCTGAAACTCGACAACCGATAGCGAAGCCAGGAACCACACCCCGATGGCCGTACCTATCACACTGCCAGCCACCATCGGCTTGGCCGGAGCCACGGGGAATAAACCCCACCAGGAGCGGTAAGATATCAGTCCCAGTAGAAAAGCCAGCACCGCACTGAGCACCACGGCGTCACCTGGCATCAAAAAGAAAGAAAACACCGGCACGACCAACATGGCGAACCCAAACCCCGTGAAGGCCCGGATCAACGCGGCCAGACCCACTGACACCGCCACCATAGCCGCCTGCTCCGCAGGAACAGCGAACCACTGAACCACGTCCATCAAGCCTCCACCAACCGCACGGGCGCACCACGCTCAATGGCGCCACTTTGAATAATTTTGGCGCACAACCCACCGTAGCCAAACATGGCAACAACACCGCCGGGACCCAATTCCGCCTCCATGCGCGCGCAGGGATGACACAGCTGCGTCGCTTCCATCAGTGCTTCACCGACCCAGAACTGCTGCCTGCGCAGGGCATTGAGATTCAGTCCTGACACCACGACATTCCGTCTCAATCTGGCGGGGTCGAGATCTGCCAGTCCCAGATGCGCGGCGATTTGGGTGATAAACTCTTGAGAAATCAGCGTCACCTGCCGCCCGGAACCCGGCGTCTTGGTCATGCGATGATCCCCTTCAAGACCCAGATCAGCCACCGCTTGCGCCCGAGAGAGAGATTGCAGCGGTTCGCGCCTGCGGGGCCGCACGCCGATCCACTGCACCGTGCCGGTTCCGAGCGTGCTCAGATACTTATCGAGCGGGCTTTTACGTTGCGACATGGCTTGTTCCTTGAGCAGGCTGAAGACAGGCACATTCCAGAGCATAGCGATGGGACGGCAGGCCGTCACATTAAATCGCTCGCGCAACCCAACAGACAAAAACTGGGGAAAATCGCCGTTCCCTCCGCGTCGTGAACAGCGCTGACGGTTTCGGCACCCAGAAACAAGTGATCCGGCCGGTAATAGTTGGCGTAACCCCGAGTAAGTCAGTGTCTACAGGTCGCGAGCCCACGCGCTCAAGCGACCTCTCTGGGGATGACTCTGTCACTTCCGGCATGCCGTACCGCCGGAAACAAATGGGAGTGCACATTTGCGAGCAACCGGTTGGCCGGGGACTGCAGGGTGCCGCCTTTTTTGAGAGAGAGGAGGCGTTGTGACGAATCACGACGGAGGCTGGGGCATGCTGTGCTCTCAGCAAGACGAAGACCAGGCCCGCGCTGCTGCCGTCAGCGATCCGGCCGGTTATCACGCATCAATTGCCGCTCGCGAGCTTCACTGGTTCGACGCATCCACTGAGCAGTGGGTGTCGCGAACCGACTCGGATGGCTGGCAGGGCTGGCACGCCTCGTCTGCCGCCGAAGCGAACACTGCAGCGGAATGGGCGCCCTGGTCATCACCCCTCGATGATACTGCCGCGCCCTTTTATCGCTGGTTTGTCGACGGCCAGACTAACGCCTGTTTCAACCTCCTTGACCGACACGTGCTATCGGGCCGTGGTGCAACACAGGCCGTGGTATTTGAAGGCGATCGTTGGGACCCCTCTAAAAATGAAGGGCGGGGTGGGCCGGTATTTGAGCAGCGGCTGACGTATCGAGAATTGCTGATTGAAGTCGCCTTGCGCACACGGGCGCTGCAGCGTTTGAATCTGCAATGCGGTGATCGAATCGCCTTGAACCTACCCAATATTCTCGAGCAGATTTTTTACATTCTTGCAGCGCAGCGCCTCGGCGTGATTTATACGCCCGTCTTTGGCGGTTTTTCTGCCAAAACGCTGTCTGACCGTATTCATGACGCTGGCGCCAAAGTAGTGATTACCGCCGATGGCGGCTACCGCAACGCGGAGGTCGTGCCTTACAAGAGCGCTTACACGGACCCAGCGCTAGACAACTACGTGCCACGACCGGCAGCGCTCAAAGCATTGGCAGAAACATTAAAGGCGCGGCTCCCGGGCGACGTTGCAGAACGACTCGAGGCCCAAGTGGCTAAAGCGGTCTCAGGCGAAATTACCCTCGAGCGCGCCGACGTGATGCGTGAGCTGGGTCTGGCGCTTGAGCGTGAACGCGGCACTGCCCCCGAAATTATTGCTGAACTTCGCACCACCGTTGCCAGTCAGCTGGCCAACGTTGGCCACGCGGTCAGCAACGTGATCGTCGTGCGTTACACCGGCAATGACATTGTTGAGCACGGTCGCGATGATTGGTCACACGATCTGGTAGCACAGGCAGAAAATGAGCTGTTAGCAGACGCCGGCGTAGCAGACCGCGCTGAGCTCGATGCGCTGGATGACAATGCGTTCTGGAAGGCTGTTGGCGCCAAAGCCCCGGCCGTGCCCGTCGAGGCGAACTGGCCGTTGTTCATCATTTACACCTCGGGCTCCACCGGCAAACCAAAAGGCGTTGTGCACACCCACGGTGGCTGGTTGTCAGGCATCACGCACACCATGCGAACCGTTTTTAACGCCAATCAAGACGACTGTCTCTACGTCATTGGTGACCCGGGTTGGATTACCGGTCAGTCGTATCTGATCGCAGCGCCGCTGGCATTTGGCATGTCCACCGTCATTGCCGAGGGCTCCCCTCTCTTCCCCCATGCGGGTCGTTTCGCTTCCATCATTGAGCGCAATCAGGTCACGCTGTTCAAGGCCGGGTCCACGTTCCTGAAGGCGGTGATGACCGATCCAGCGAGCACGCAGGAAATGTCTCGCTATGACATGTCGACACTTAAAGTGGGCACCTTTTGTGCTGAGCCGGTGTCACCGGCGGTACAGAAGTTCGCGATGGAGAACATTTGCTCGCACTACATCAATTCCTACTGGGCGACAGAACATGGCGGCATCGTGTTTTCTTGCCCATGGGGCGACTTTAAACCGCTAGAAGCCGATGCCAAAACCTGGCCGCTCCCCTGGATTCAAGCACAGGTTCGCATTGTCGAAGAGACCAGTGATACCGGTAGCGTTAGCCAGTGGCGCGAGGCCGAAGCCGGTGAAAAAGGCGAACTGGTCATCACCCAGCCATATCCCTATTTGGCCCGCACGCTTTGGGGCGACGGCGATACGCTCGGCTCGGGGGAGTGGCGCGGTGACATCGAACGATTCGCCGAGGTCTACTTTCAGCGCTGGGATGGCGAACTCACCTACACTCAGGGCGACTATGCGCGCCGCGGAGACGAGGGTGCATTTACTCTTCACGGCCGCTCGGATGATGTGATTAATGTCTCGGGGCACCGAATCGGCACCGAGGAAATCGAGGGCGCGATTCTTCGCGACAAAACGCTGCGCCAAGACTCTCCTGTGGGCAACGTCGTGGTAGTCGGTTCACCGCATGACGAAAAAGGTGAAACACCGGTAGCCTTCCTTGTCGCAGCAGCTGGGCGCAAGCTTTCTGATGAAGATCTGGCGCGACTGCAAAACCTGGTGCGCACGGAAAAAGGCGCCACCGCCGTGCCGTCTGACTTTTTAGTGGTCTCGGCCTTTCCCGAGACTCGCTCGGGTAAGTACATGCGTCGCACACTGCGAGCGATTCTGCTCGATCAGCCACTTGGCGATCTGTCGACGCTCAGAAACCCCGAATCGGTGGAGGAAATCCAGAGCGCTGTGGCACAGTGGCGCGACTTTGGCCGCCTCGCGCAGGCGCGTCAGATTATTCAGACCTGGCGCTACCTGCGGGTTGAAACGCATCGTTTAGACGACCAGCACAAGGTGGCACTGCTGGTCATCAATCATCCGCCAGTGAATGCACTTAACGAGCGAACGCTTGACGAGCTCCACACTGTCGTGCAGCAACTTGAGCATCAGGACGATGTTGATGCGGTAGTCATTACCGGTGCCCGCGGCGCATTTGTCGCAGGTGCGGATGTGAAAGAGCTCCTCGAAGTGGGTGAAGCGGGTGACCTTGAGTCAGCGCGCACACCCCCGAACGCGGCCCAAGCGGCCTTTGCGGCACTCGAGCAGTTGGGTAAACCGGTGATCGCTGCTGTGAATGGCCCAGCGCTGGGCGGAGGTAATGAATTGGTGCTGGCCTGCTCCTACGTGATTGCGGCAGACCACGCGCAGTTTGGACAGCCCGAGATTAATCTGAATTTGCTGCCGGGTTATGGCGGCACCCAACGGCTGGTGCGCAAGCTCTATCGCCGGGGCGGTGAGGCAGGTATTGCCGAGGCCGTGCGGCTGATGGTCAGTGGCCGTAACATTTCAACTGGTGACGCTATAGCCTGCGGTCTGGTCGACGAAGTGGTCACAGAAACTGCGGCATCGCCTGTGGAAATGGCCATGGAGCGACTTCGCGCATACTTTGCGAAGCAGGGTCCGCTTGCGGCGGCTCAGGAGGAACACCAGAAGGCACTCGCAGAGCGGGAAGCTGAAATCCCCTACTCTGAGGCTATCCTCGAACAGCCGGCTCTTCAGCAGGCGCTGTCACAAATTCGCGCCAGCGGTCGAGAAAAGCAGGTTGCCCGCGTGCTCGAGGCTGTCGCACTGGGCGCACACAAGGGCCAATCGGCGGGCTTGCTGCACGAGGCAGAGCTCTTTGCCGAGGCGGTCTGCGACCCCGAGTCGGGTCCCGCCGGTATCACGGCGTTCCTAGAAAAGCGCAGTGCACCGTTACCGACTCAGTATGTCGAGGTGGCGCCCGACGCATCGGGTGAACAAGTGGAGGCACTGCTGACCTCGGGAGACCTCCTTCCGATGGGCGCCAGCTTCTTCCCGGGCGTTACGCCGGTACCGCGTTATCAATACGGCTACGGCGTACCCAAATCTTTGGCTAATGGTCAGCCCGCGCATGGCGACCCGGTTGATGCCGAGATTAAGTTGATTTTCGACACCCCGGAACCAGAGCCCAACGAAGCGCTGGTTTACATTTTAGCTTCGGAGATGAATTTCAACGATATCTGGGCCATCACGGGCATCCCCGTCTCGCCATTCGACGCGCGAGATGCTGATGTGCAGGTCACCGGCTCTGGCGGTGTAGCCATGATTGTGCGTCTAGGCAGTGAGTTGATCGCTGAAGGCCGGCTGTCGGTCGGAGATGTGTGCACCGTCTACTCAGGCCAGAGCGAATTACTCTCTCCTGATCAGGGCCTGGACCCCATGGCCGCTGACTTCCGCATTCAGGGCTACGAGCGCAACGATGGCACCCATGCTCAATTCTTGGCGGTTCAGGGACCCCAGTTACACCCGAAGTTACCCAGCCTAAGCTTCGAAGAAGCAGGCTCTTATGGTTTGACGCTCGGCACGATTCACCGAGCGCTTTATCACACGCTCGATATTGAGCCGAACAAGCGACTGTTTGTGGAGGGTGCCTCCACCGGAACCGGTTACGACTGCCTGCGCAGTGCAGTCAGCAGTGGCCTCGATGTGGTCGGCATGGTTTCCAGTGAGGAGCGCGCCGCCCGCGTAGAAGCGGTAGGCGGTAAAGCGGTCGACCGGAAGGATCCACAGTGGGCACAAGCCTTTACTCCCGTGCCGGACGACCCTGCTGAATGGGCTAACTGGGAGACTCAAGGCGCCAGCTTTGTGGCTGCCGCAGAGGCCGCCGCTGGTGGCAGTATTGATTACGTCGTGTCACACGCAGGTGAGACCGCCTTTCCGCGCTCCTTCCAGACGCTGGGTGACGGTGGCGTATTGACCTTCTACGGCGCTTCGTCGGGCTACCGGTTTACCTTCATGGGTAAAAAAGGCAGCTCGACTCCCTCAGAGATGTTTACGCGCGCCGGTTTGCGGGCCGGTCAGAGCTTGCTGATTGTCTACGGACCCGGTGCCGAGGACGGCATTGTGGATCGGGTGGCGATTGAAGCCATTGAAGTGGGCTGTCAGCGCGGCGCGCAAATCGCCGTTCTGGTGGATACCGTCCCGCAGCGTGAGTTTGTGAACTCTCTGGGCTTTGGCGCGCAGGTGAAAGGCGTTGTCAGCCTCGAGGAGATCGAGCGGCGTCTGGGCGACGATTACGATCCGCCAGGACCTTTTGCCGAGATGCCCAATCCGTTCACTGAGTCTCAGGCGTTTAAAGAGGCCGTGCGGTTGTTCTCAGATCGCACACTGAAGCCCATTGGCTCTGCTATTGCGCCTTTCCTGCGCAACACCCTCGACAAGCGCGGCTTGCCGGACGTGGTGTTTGATCGCGCCGGTCGCGACGGTTTGGCCCTGGCAACCTCACTCGTCAAACCGAATGTGGGCAAGGTGGTTTATGCCGAGGAGTTAAGCGGTCAACGCTTTACTTTCTATGCGCCACAGGTGTGGATGCGTCAGCGCCGGATTCTCATGCCAAGCGCAGAGATTCGTGGCACACACCTGAACACGGCACGCGAATTTGCCGAGATGCAGGAGCGCATCGCCGCAGGTCAGATTGATGTCCTGCCAGCACTGGCTAGACCGATCGAAGACATCGCCGAAATCCATCAGGCGATGTGGGAGAACCGGCACGGTGGTGCCAACTACGTGGTCACTCATGCGCTTCCTCGTATGGGCCTCAAAACCAAAGACGAGCTCTACCGGGCCTGGGCGCTGCGTGACGCGGCCGAGCGCGGTGAAGTCATTACCAAAGTTGAAACTGGATCAGCCGGAGCCCTTAGATGAACGACATGTCCAATCTTTCCAATGCGGTGACCTCGCAGTCTCTCGTCGGACGTCGGCTCGAGAACAAGTCTGTCATCCTGACAGGTGCGGCGGGCTCTATTGGCCGCTATATCTCGCGGCATTTGCTACGCGAAGGTGCGTTGGTCACGATGACCGGTCGCGACCAGAGCAAATTGGACGCCTTTGTCGAGGAGCTGGCTGAAGAAGGCTTTGACGCAGAGAGCATTACCACGATTGTCGGCGACTGCGCTGACCCCCAGGTCTGCCGTGATATTTGCTCCCGGGCAGTCGAGACCTTTGGCAGGCTCGATGTGTTGGTGAATAACGCCGGCGCGGCGGGTCCCAAGTACACACTGCGAGAT
>JACETJ010000015.1 GCA_013911345.1 Congregibacter sp. | reverse complement strand
CCGCCGCGCTCCGCACCGCCATCCTCGGGTATCGCATCGGTCCCGTATAGGGCGTCGTAAAGAGAGCCCCAGCGCGCGTTCGCAGCGTTCAGCGCATAGCGCGCATTCATCACTGGCACCACGAGCTGGGGGCCTGCGATCTGGGCAATCTCCGGATCAACGTTGTCCGTGGTGATGCTGAAAGGGGCCGGCTCGGGGTGCAGGTAGCCAATCTCCCTGAGAAAGGCTTCATAGGCTGGGCCATCAAATGCCTCACCCTTGTGGTCGCGATGCCACTGGTCAATCTGCGTCTGCAGAGAGTCCCGCTCCGCCAGCAGCCTCGTGTTCTCGGGTCCAAGTGTGGCCCAAATGTCGGCGACACCCTGCCAGAACTGATCGGGATCAATCCCCGTGCCAGGAGCGATCTCGTTGACCAGCAATGAATGGAGCGTCTCATCGATCTGGAGCGTGGCGCGTTCGATTCGGTTGGGCATGATTCGGTTCCTGCTGTCGTGTGGCTTCTCGTGGCGCGTTGGTCTGATCGCACTCTGCGAGAAGAATTGTGAGGATGGCACTCTACTCAGTCACTACTATTGATGACAGCGATCCAGCCGATAAACGGTATTCGCAGAGTTTATAGCTAGGCGTCAGCGTCGCTTGGCAGTGCTCGTGCGATGCTGGTGATGAACTGCCGCACCCAACGATGGGGCGCGTTATTGTGAAGCAGTGGGCTCCAGGCCATTTTGAGTTCCAGCGGCGGAATGGCAAACGGCACGTCCCGGATCACGACGCGCGGGTGATCCTGCTTCAGACGAGTTGCGCGGGTCGGCAGCGTCACAATCAGATCGTTTTGCTCAGCCAAGGTCATGGCGGCTTGGTAATGGCGGGTAAAGACGCGTATCTGTCGCTTCTCACCCTGCTTTGCGAGTGCGGCATCGACCCAACCGAGTCGCTGCACGTCGCCGGGGTCCACGCCCACGCCCACGCCCATGCCGGTTTTGCTCACCCAGATATGGTCGGCGCTGAGATAGCTCTCAAGCGAAAAGTCCTCAAGGATCGGATTATCGGCGCTCATCAGGCAGGAGAAGCTGTCTTCCCAGAGTGTGATCTGGTGAAAAGACTGCGGCATCTGGTCAAAGCGATTGATCACCAGGTCGACCTTGCCGCGCTCCACATCCAGAAAGCTCACATCCGACGGGTTCATGATGTCGAGAGTGATACCGGGCGCGTATTCGCGGAGTTGGGTGAGCACTGCGGGGAACAAGGTGGACTCGGCATAGTCGCTGGCCATAATGCGCACCACCATTTGTGCCTCGCCGGGTTCGAACTCCGTGGCCGGCTGCATAGCACGGTCTACACCCAGGAGAATCTCCTTGACTAAGGGCTCCAGCTCAAGTGCTCGCTCGGTGGGGGTCATGCCCTCGGAGGTGCGCACCAGCAGCGGGTCGTCAAACAGCGCGCGCAGCCTGCGAAGGCCATTACTCATGGCAGGTTGCGATAGCCCCAGTTGATTCGCGGCCTGCGTCACATTGCGTTCGCGCAACAGAACTTCCAGATAGACCAGCAGATTCAGATCAATTTGGTTGAGCTTTTTCATATAATGCGCATCAGGCGTGCCCGCCTTTATTCATGAGATGAATTATAACTCTTTGGCCATATTTTTGCCGTATGACTAAGGCTTGGCAAAAATGCGTGGCATATAGGCGGATGGCGCAAACGAACGCGCGCTCCAAAACGGTTCCAAAACGAGGAAGACACGATGTATACGGCCCCCACAGATGACATGCAGTTTCTGATCGACGACGTGCTCGACGTCGGCTCAGTGTTGGGCGAGCTGCCACATTACGCAGAACTGGGTTTGGGCAATGAGCTGACCACCGCGCTCCTTGATGAAGCCGCGAAGTTCGCATCCGATGTGGTCTCGCCCTTGAGGCGGGTCGGTGACGCGCATCCGGCGCGCTGCAGTGACAGCGCGGTCACTATCCCACCGGGCTATGGGGATGCCATTCAGCAATTGGGCGCTGGCGGATGGGTCGGTATCTCGGCACCGCAAGATCAGGGCGGTCAGGGCCTGCCCGAACTGTTTGGCACGGCCGCATGTGAGATGTGGAACAGTGCTGACATGGCTTTTGCACTTGAGCCTTTCCTCAGTGCCGGTGCCGCGCTGGCGATTTCGGCCCACGCGAATGAGGCGCTCAAAGCCACTTACCTTGAAAAAATCTATTCCGGTGAGTGGTCGGGCACCATGAACCTTACCGAGTCGGGCGCGGGTTCAGATCTTGGCCCCATGAAAACCCGCGCCGAGCGCGAGGGTGGGCACTACCGCATTTTCGGGCAGAAGATTTACATCACTTGGGGTGATCACGACGCGACCGATAACATCATCCACCTGGTCCTCGCACGTCTCCCCGATGCGCCCGAGGGCAGCCGCGGGATATCACTCTTTTTGGTCCCGAAGTTCATGGTGAATGACGACGGCACGCTGGGCGAACGCAACGATGCTTACCCGGTCTCCGTTGAGCACAAGCTGGGCATTCACGGCAGCCCCACCTGTGTCATGGCGTATGGCGACAAAGGCGGCGCGATTGGCTATTTGGTGGGCGAGGAGAATCAAGGCCTCGCCTGCATGTTCACGATGATGAACGAGGCGCGCCTTAAAGTGGGCCTGCAAGGCCTTGGTGCATCCGAGGGCGCTTACCAGAAAGCGGTGGGATACGCGCGGGAGCGGGTTCAGGGCGGGGTGCCGATCATCGAGCACGCCGATGTCAAACGCATGCTGTTAACGATGCGCGCGCTCAATGAAGCCATGCGCGCGCTCGCTTACTCCGAGGCGGTGACGATGGATCTTGCGCACGCCGGTCCCGAAGGGACCCGTGAGGCGAGTCAACGTCGCATAGATCTGATGATTCCAGTGATCAAAGGTTGGCTCACCGAGCTGGGTATGGAGGTGACCTCTTTGGGTGTTCAGGTACACGGCGGTATGGGCTACGTTGAGGAAACCGGTGCGGCGCAGTATCTGCGTGACGTGCGCATTACACCGATCTATGAGGGCACCAACGGCATTCAGGCGGCGGATCTGCTGAACCGTAAGCTTGGTCGCGACGGTGGCGCCACCATGGAGGCCATGCAGGCCGAAATCCGTGAAGTGGCCGCCACATTGCAAGGCCACAGTGACGAGCGACTCCACAGCATGGGAGGTCGTCTCGCCGAATCGCTCGCTGAGCACGTCGAGACGACGCAGCGTCTACTCGCGACACTGGGTGATGACCGGTTTGCCGCGCTGGGTGGCTCTTTTGATTACATGATGCAGACCGGCTACCTGTTTGGCGGCTGGCAACTGGCGCGCGGTGCGCTGGTGGCGGCGAATTTGTCTGCCAATGGGGAGCGCGTTGTCTTCTGTGATCGAAAAGTGAATACCGCGCAGTTCTACATTGAGCGTTTACTGCCAAGAGCGCGCGCTCACGCCGGCGCCATTGACGCGCCGGGTGAGAGCTTGTCTGATTTCTCCTATGACTGGTTCTGAACCGGTGTTGGCATTCACAACACCCGATCTGTCGGATTCGCACCCCGCGGCACAGCACCTGGGCTTTCAGTTTCGCTCGTTTGGCACCCGAGAGCGCTTTGCTGGTCCTGTCTCCACAATTGCCTGCCATGCCGATAACTCACGGGTGGCTGAGGCCGTCGCTGAGCCGGGTGCTGGTCGAGTTCTATTGGTGGATGGGCAGGGCGCCCTGCACCGATCCTTGCTAGGCGATCGTCTTGCGCAGCTCGCTTCAGACAATGGTTGGGCTGGGGTCGTGGTGGTCGGCGCGATCCGCGATGTCGAGGTCATCGATGAGATCGATATCGGTGTGCAGGCCCTGGGTGTTTGCCCCGTCAAAACGGATAAGCGGGGTGTGGGCGACCGGGATATTCCACTGATGTTACGTGAGGTGCCGGTCACCCCCGGTGATTGGCTCTACGCTGATCGCAATGGTGTTTTGGTGAGCAGCGAGCCCATCCACAGCTAGCGGGTTCAGTCGATTCGCATCGACAGATCTAACGCCTTGACGTGTTTGGTCAGCGCACCGATTGAGATGAAGTCGACGCCCGTCTCGGCGATGGCAACCAGTGTCTCATCGGTGACGTTGCCCGATGCCTCAAGCTCGGCTCTGCCTGCGGTATGCGCGACGGCACTGCGGAGCGCTGGGAGCGTAAAATTGTCGAGCATGATGCGATCTGCTTCCGCTGTGAGTGCCTGCTCTAGTTCATGCTCGTTTTCCACCTCGACCTCTACCGGCTTATCAGGCGAGACTTTTCTCGCGGCAGCCACCGCTTCAGCAATGCCACCGGCGGCCGAGATGTGGTTTTCTTTAATCAAAAAGGCATCAAATAATCCGATGCGGTGGTTGTAACACCCTCCGCAGGTCACGGCGTACTTCTGTGCGAGTCTGAGACCGGGCACCGTCTTACGCGTGTCCAGCAGTTTGACGCGGGTGTGTGCCACCCGCGCGGCATAGTGGCTTGCGGTCGTCGCGGTGCCCGACAGCAACTGTAAAAAATTGAGTGCGGTGCGTTCTCCAGTCAACAGCGCGCGGGCGGGTCCGCTCAGGGTGCAAAGCGTGTTGCTGGCTGTGAGCGCATCGCCATCCTGCGCAGCCCATTTCAGATGGCAGCTGGGATCAATTTGCTGAAAGGCCGCCGCTGCGAAAGCGGTTCCGCACAGGATGCCGTCCTCTCGCGTTACGATGCTGCCACTGGCTTGCACGTCAGATTCGATAAGCTCAGCGGTTACATCGCCAGCACCAATATCTTCGGCGAGCGCTAGAGCGACAAGTTTGGCAATGTCATCTGCGGTAATCATGGGTGGCTGCTGTGCTACCTTCGTCAATGGCTAGAGAGGGTGCGCGACAGCTGTCTCGCGCATTCCTCAGTGTGCGATAAGATTACCTCGTGGCGACTATCACTGACCAATGGAAGATCCATGAAGGCTGGCTTGCAGGTGCCCTCCACATATTGTCTCCCAATTGTAACCCCAGGCCCGAGGGCGCGGTGACTGACCTAGTCGTCGTGCACGGTATCTCTTTGCCGCCGGGCCAATATGGGGGGCCGGAGATTGAGGCGTTGTTCACGAACACGCTGGACGCTGCAGCGCATCCTTATTTTTCGGAAATCGCGCACCTTGAAGTGTCAGCGCACTTCCTGATTCGTCGGGCAGGTGAAGTGGTGCAGTTTGTTTCAACCGACGAGCGGGCTTGGCACGCCGGCGCCTCGTCTTGGAAGGGGCGCGAGCAATGTAATGATTTCAGTATCGGTATTGAACTCGAGGGCTGTGACGAAGAGGCCTACACCGACTCGCAATACGATGCTTTAAATCAGTTGCTGGGCGCGCTGACAAAGCAATACCCCGATATCCGGCACGATGCTATCGTTGGGCATAGCGATATTGCACCGGGCCGCAAGACCGATCCGGGACCCGCCTTTGACTGGTCCCGTCTGGTCGCCCATCAGTCAGAGCAGTAAGGAGACGCTCGAGAGTGTCGTACCTGATTTTTATTGTGGTAGTCAGTTTGTTCGCGCTATTGGGCGCCGGTGGACCCCTTCACGGTGACCGTTGGTTCCTCGCACTCAGTCGTCGCGTCGATGCGATCGAACTCGACCTGTGGCCATCTCTGGCGCTACGTGTCGGTGCGCCAGTGCTGGCGGGAGTGATCGTGCTGGCGGTGCTTGAGGCTGTCCTTGGTGGGCTGGCTGAGGCGCTCATCGGCACCGCGCTTTTGTATTTCTCTTTGGGCCGGGGCGATTATCCCACTGAGCTACAGCGATTTCTTGCCCGCGCTCGCGTCGGAGACGATGAGGGCGCCGCGATGCTACTCAAGCAGGGGGTCGCCGGCGGTGATACGGGTGAAGGGCGCGGACAGCTTGCGATGCGCGATTTCGTTTATCGAGGTTTTGCCCGGTGGTTTCCACCGATACTGTATTTCTGGCTTTTAGGTCCCTTCGCCGCGGCTGTCTATCGCCTCGTGGAATTGTCGAATACGGGAAGCAGCGGGCGTTTTGAGGTTGCCCAGAAGGTACTTGATTGGTTGCCCGCAAGGCTGCTACTCCTGACTTTCTCTTTACTGGGGGATTTCGAGCGCTCCCGGGGCTTGCTGACCAAAGACGCGTTTGATAACGAGGTCTCGTCTGAGGTGTTGTTGGCGAGGGGTATCGAACGAGCCTGGCAGCTGGATGAGGAAGATCTCAATGACCCGCAGGGCGTGGTGAAAGCGGTGGAAACCACTCAAAAGGCGATTAATAGGGCTACCGGGGTCTGGGTGGTAGTGCTGTCATTGCTGGCTCTCGTCTAAGAGGCTGACGATAGACCGCGATCTTGTTGTCGCACTGCCTCAAAAAGTGCGCTGAGTGAAGGGGTTTTGGGCGGATTCGGGGTTAAATCCCGGAGGAGCCAGCCCACAATGGCATCAACTTCGGTCCGAGCACCTCTCTCTAAATCGACGCGCATGGACGAGTGATTGGCTGAGGTGCTCTCGCAAACTGCCCGAACCCGCTCTGGGAGTCCGGCGGCAATATCCAAGGCGTGAGCGCTGCGCAGTAACAGCTGTACCTCTGCGATCAATGCCTGAGTTTTTTCCCACAGAGGCGGCTGCAACAGATCGCCATTGCATACCTGATGGATCGCGGTCAGCGGATTGATCACCGCGTTGACGGACACCTTGGTCAGCAGCACTGACCGGATATCGGTTTCCCAAGTCAGTTTGGGCACGCCCTGTTGCCAGCAGGGCAGCCAGGATGGGGGCTCAGCGCTGTGAGTTAATGTTCCTAGTTGGGTGCTGCCCTCGCCAGATAGCATCAGTTCGTTCTCGGCGGAGCGCCGGCATCCAGATGTGGTCGAGCCCAGCACAAGTTGGGCCTCGCCAATTAACGGCGCGACGATCTCAGCGAGACCCATACCGTTGCAGAGTAATACCACTACGCTGTGAGCAGTGAGTCTTGGCGCTATGGATTGGACAGCCGCCTCGACTGCCCATGCTTTGGTGCAGATCAACAGCTGCTCAAAGGGTTGCTGGCCAGTGGTGAGGTTTTGCTGGGGGAACTGAAAGCGCTCCACCTGATCGCTCTTCAGAATCAGCTCTCGCATTGGCCGATCATCCTCTCTGGCCAATAGCCTGACGTCCGCGCCTCCGGACTGCAGTCGGCAGGCAAACAGTCCGCCGATCGCGCCGACCCCCAGGACATGCCATCGTTCGCTCATCAGGATTCTGCTGACCTTAGCCACTCGGCGGGCGAGGGCGCGCCATCGACTGCAAAGCAACACTGCCAGAGCGCTGTCACCAGCCCGGCGACGTGTTTGCCTGCCGTCACCAGGCCCTCGTCGAGTGTGTCGCCAAATACGTGCCTCATCATGGTGTCTTGTTCCCCGTCGGGAAGTGAAGCACAGGCAATACCCGCATCAAAATATCGACTGCCCATGGCCGCGTATTCCCAATCGATCGCTATCAGATCATCGCCGTGAGTCATCAGATTACCGGGGGTCAGGTCGTTGTGACAGAGGTAGGGGGTGTCCGCTGCCAGTCTCGCGAGGGCGTTTTCAGCGTCACAGGCCTGCATGGCAGCGCGCCATTGATGCGCAAGATCGGCAGGTAGTTGATCGAGGTAGTGCTCGATATCGCGACTCAGTACGAGTCGATGACTGACGCCAGGCACCTCATGAATCTGGCGGCAGAGTCGGCCAAGCGCCTCAGCGGACACAGGCTGCCCGGCTGCTTCAACGCGTTCGCAGATCACCACTTGCTCTTGTTCATCAGTGAAAACTATTCTCGGTGCCAGTCCATGGTGTGCTGCCCTGGACCAGGCCGCGTGTTCCTGCCGGAAAGCCTCTTCAGTGAGTCGAGTTGATTGGTGCCTGAGCCTTCCCACCAGCTGGGGCGTGCCCAGAATCTCAAAGATGCTATGACCGCTCCCCTTTGCCAACAGGACTCCCAAGCCCGGGCGAACCTCCAGCGGCGTGGCTAGCTGCCACTCCTCCCATCTTTCCAAACTGGGGTTTATGACGTCTGCAGTTGCCACTGTGTACGCCATTCACGATAGCCCCACACCGCCAGCATCACGTATCCCGCGAACAGTGCGGCTGTGAGGGAAAGGTCCCGGGACAGGTACAAGCCGATCGAAGCGAGATCGATTGCAATCCAGTAAAGCCAGTTCTCGAGTAACTTGCGCGCGACCATCCAGGTAGCGAGCAGTGCGGAGACTGTGGTGGCGGCGTCAATGAAGGGCGAAGCCGCATCGGTCCATCGATCCATCACCCCGCCAAGTATGAGGCTCAGGACAACAAGTGTGGCGCACGCCACCATGTGCCGGCGTGCAGACCAGATGCGGATCGGGGAGCTGGCTTGGTTGCCCTCCTGATGCCAGGCAAACCAACCGTAGATCCCCATGGCGATGTAAAACCCTTGAAGTGCCGCCTCCAGATACAACCGAACCTGCCAAAAAATCAGGATATATAGCAGAGCACTGGCGATGGCCGCGAGCCAACACAAGCGATTCTGGTAGATGGCGAGTACGACGTAGGCGAGCGCGAGCGCGACTGCGCAGACCTCCAGCATGCTCATATCAGCCCTCGGGGCCGATGTCCGCAAAGTGCTCCGGAATAAACTTGGCAACCAATACCTGCCGGCCAAACTGTTTGTAGCTGACCCGTAACGCCTGCTGAATGGCGCTGAATACGGCCTCATCCTCGCCACTGATCTGGGTGCTCATGGAATTGGTGACTGCGACAATATCCTGCCCTTTGAGCAGCTCCTCGATGAAACCTAGGACTGCTACCTTGAAGTCCTCGCGCAAGGGATACACGCTCAGTTCCGCAGTCACTTTCATTGCTGGCTCTCCATCAGGTCATAGCTCAGAGACAGACCTACCATACGGGGTTCTCCATATTGGCGGTAGGGCTCCAAAGCGTACTCTTTGCGCGGATCATTGCCGAAAGTGCCAAAGCCTCGGACAAAGGTCGTCTCGTCCGTGAGGTTGCGACCCCACAGGGTCCAGGACCAGCGATGCCATCGCCCAGATACGCTAGCGTTCAATTGATGGGTTTCGGGCGCCCTCACGTCGTGCCGGTCAGAGAAGAAGTAAGCGTCACTGCCTGCTACTTCGATCTGTGCCGACACCATCTCAGAGGCGCGCCACGTGAGTCCGGCCGAGTACTGCCAGCCGGGTGCCTGGGGCTGATCGCGTCCCGATAGGTCTGCACCGGTAGCAGTGATGTAGCGATCAAACTGCGCGTCGAGCAAGCCGAGCGTGAGCGCTGTCGACAGCTGCTCTGTCGGTTGCCATTGCAGCGCCCACTCGAGCCCACGATGTTCGCTGGCAGCGGCGTTATCGGTGTAGTCAATAAAGGCAGTGCTGCCGTCTGCTCGGGGAATAACCAGTGAACCCTTGGCCTGTTGGTCATCCCGATCCATCGTGAACAGCGCCAGGCGTGAGCGCAGGTTGTGCTCTGACCAGTCAACCTGCCAACCCACCTCGAGACTAAGCAACGTCTCCTCGTCGAAGACCCCTAGCGCAGAAACACTGCTCTGATTTTGCTCGGGTAACGCTTCAATACTGGCGAGCAGTCCCGCATTGGCGCCACCCGCTCTGGCGCCGCGAGACAGCGTTGCATACACCTGTCTGTCGTCTTGATAGTGCCATACCAAGCCAAGGCGGCCTGTCCAGTAGTTGTGATCAAAGTCTTTCTCTACGTTGGCACTGTCACGATATTCGCTGTCTCGCTGCTCAAGGCGCGCGCCGACAAAGCCTGATATCTGTTTGTTGGTGGTCCAATTGATCTGTCCAAAAATAGCCAGCGTCTGAGTGTCGAGACTGCTGCCAAAGGGCTCCGGCAAGTAGGTGTAACGCCTGCTGAGATCTTCTGACTCGTCCCGCAAATAGGTACCGATCACCCATTCTTTGTGGTCAGCCTCCGGAGCCTGCAGTCGCCATTCAAGGCTGTTCATCGTGCGGTCTCGGATATACTCGTCGTAGGAGCTGTACTCCCACCCGGGCGCTATGCCGACGTAGCTCCAATCTTCATCGTAGCCGTACGTAGTTTCCGTACTGGCATGGCTCAGTTGCAGAGTACTGTCCAAGCCCATCAGCATACTGTGCCAGTTCAGACGCCCGGCTTTGAGTGTCAGATCGTCCTCGCCGGGCTGATCAGACAGGGTGGCGCGCGTGTTGTCGAGAGAGAAGGCGTCATAGCCATTGTCCACGCGGGTGTAGTAGACCGCAGCCTCAATGGTGTGCGCCCCACTGGCCCAGGCCAGCGTCCCGCGCGCCGTTAGTTCATCCCGGGAGTTCGTATCACTGCGCCTCAGGTAATCGTTGTCGACGTACCCGTCACTCTCATACTGTTGTAGGGCAACTCGGCCTTTGATTCCGTTGACCAGATGCCCACCCCAACGAGCGCCCAGTCGATAACCGCCCTTATTTTCTATGCCTACTGCGATATCGCGGGTGGTCGAGTCGCTGCCATTGCTTTTTACAGCGATGAGCCCTGCCAGCGCGTTGGCGCCCATCAATGTTCCCTGTGGGCCACGCAGGACTTCAACCTGTTGTACGTCAAATAGCGTCAATGCGCCCCCTGAGCCGCTGAGGTCGATGCCATCCAACAAAACGCCGACCGAGGGGTTCACTGGCTCCACAAACTGGCTGCGCTCGCCAATACCACGAATCTGGAAAAAGCGACTGCGTGACGCGCCTGAGGAGGCGGTGACGTTGGGCGCCAGCGTAATGACGTCCTCAAGGTGCGCCGCACCACGCCGAGATTGGGTTTCTTCGGTCAACACGGTAGCGCTGATGGGCGCAGTGATTGAGTCGAGCAGGGTGGCTGTCACCGTGACCTCCTCTAATACCCAGCGGCTGTCCTGTGCAAAGACGAACCCCGCAGGCATGATCAGCAACCACCAGCAGGAGGCCCGGTTAAGCAGCAGTTTGCGAACGCGAAAAGAGGGTGATTGCAGACGGTGCCGCGAATCGGTTTGGAGGTGGTGTCTCAAGTGCTGTGCTCCTCAGTTGTCTCCGGGGGCTCACAGCGTTTGTCAGAACAGTCGTCCGAAACACCCGTCCCTCCGCCGGTATGATCCGGATCAGGTTCAACGGGTTTGCCGGTAAGGCATCTCAGGCTTTCGCCACCCCGCAGGTTCACTGAGTTTAACACACGCCACTGTCATCCAGCGTTGACCATGAGGGGGTGGCCATCGAGGGATGACCTCCGAGGAGTCACTATAGATAGGCGCCGCCGCTCGCAGGGTCAGCCAGATGGCAGTCTGTCACAGAGTTGTCACGCCAGCTTTGCTAGAGTGGGCGATCTACTCAAGGAAGGGTATTTCCTGCCGCTCCCGCGTATGATGGGAGCCCGGCGGGATCTGGACCATACATAGCACCGTGAACAGTATTGACCACAGCCCATGGAAGGCGCGGCTCGAGGAGGCGGGAGCTCAGGCTCAGAGTCGACTTCGCGGCTTTTGGCGGGACATGGCGCGGGACCCGGAGCGTGTTCGCCGCCTGCAAACTGGTCTGATCGTCCTCCTCGCTCTATGGTCACTCTCCAGCGCCAGTCAGCTGGTGTGGATTCCCTTTAGCGCCGGTGGAATCGAGTCTGCCCCCACCGCGGCGTTAAATCCACCGACCTCAAGAGGGCAGCGTCAAACCGCGGTTATCGATATTTCACCGGTTATCGGATCTGGTTTGTTTGGAGGTTCGCCGGACGTGTTGTCTGCGGTCGAGGATACTGCTTCAGCGACGGTGAATCGCGACGGTATTGAGCGAGATGCGAGGGAGACTCGGCTTGCACTCACGCTAACGGGGATTGTGGCGTCGACGGAGGATGGAACGGGTAATGCCGTGATTAGATCGGGCGCTACAGAGCAGGTGTATGCGGTGGGTGATGCGTTACCCGCCTCAGGTCAGGTGGTGCTTGCGAAGGTCATGCCCCAGCAGGTGGTTATCGACAACAATGGCACCTATGAACTGATCAAGCTGTATGAAGGCCCAATGATTGCAATGCCAACCCGGCCCGCAAGCAAATCGACTGCTTCAACCTCGCCCCCCCGAATCTCACCAGTCAAGGCAAGTGCCTCTGCGGCAGCGGATGATGCGGCAGATCGCAGCGCGCTGGCGAATCAGTATCGGCAACAGCTCTATGACAATCCCGAAACATTGGCCTCCGCAGTGAGCGTCTCGCCGGTGCAAGAGGAAGGCCAGATTGTCGGCTACCGCGTTGCTCCGGGGCCGGATCGTGCCGCCTTCGATACTTTTGGCTTTCAACAGGGCGATATTGTGACTGCAGTGAATGGCCTGACCCTCAGCGATGCCAGTAACTCCATCAAGCTGTATCAAATGATGAAAGAGGCGACCGAAGCGACGTTTGACATTCAAAGAGAGGGTGGCAACGTTACCCTCAGCGTAGATTTATCCAGCCCCTGACAGGATGCCCGTGACTATCTATCGACACACCACTCACCTGAAAGCTGTTTTGCGTAGCATCGCAATGGCCGCTTGCTTTGCGCTCAGCCCGCTCACTGTGGCACAAGAGTACACGGTGAATTTGAAGGACACCGACATTCAGGAGTTCATCAAGTTTGTTGCCGACGTGACCGGCACGACGATGGTGGTGGACCCGAATGTGAAGGGGAAGGTCAGGGTGATCTCATCGAAGCCGGTATCACAGGCAGAGCTCTATGACCTGTTTCTGTCCATTCTCGATGTGCAGGGTTACACGGCGGTAAGAAGCGGGCAGGTGATTCGCATTGTTCCGAGTAAAGATGCCCGCTCATCGCCGGTGCCTATCATGGAAGATCAAGCGGCGGTTGGTAACGACGAATACGTTACCCAGGTGATCCGGCTCGACAATATCTCGGCGGCCAAACTGATTCCGGTGCTTCGTCCACTGGTGCCGCAGCAGGCGCATATGGCGGCCTACGCACCGAGTAATGCCATCATCATTTCCGATATCCGATCGAACATTGGACGCATCGTCGACATCATTGAACGCATGGACCGCTCGGCGATCCAGACCACCGAGATCATTCGGCTCAAGTACGGTGTCGCCGAGGATGTGGTCAGCATGCTGAACACGCTTGAGAAGTCCCGGCAGGGAGAGGGTGCCGACGCCGATAAAGAGGCGGTGCTGGTGGCCGATAAGCGCACTAACAGTGTTGTGGTGACCGCGGACGAGCTGTCAGTGGATCGTATCCGCAAGCTAGTGACTTACCTCGACACCCCGCTCGAGCAGTCTGGGAATGTCCGGGTGATTTATCTTGAATACGCCGACGCTACCGGGGTGGCTGAAGTCCTGACCCGTGTGATGCAAAACATTACGCGGCTGGAGGAGGGGGGTGGCGGCAAGCGTGCCGGCAACGGCGAGTCGACGATCGAGGCTGACGAGGGAACCAATAGCTTAATCATCACCGCCGATACCGACGAGATGGCAGCGCTGGAAGCAGTGATTGCGCGGTTGGATATTCGCCGCGCCCAAGTCTTGATTGAAGCGATCATTGTCGAAATGGAGGTGACAGAAGGCCAAGAGCTGGGGCTGCAGTGGCTTTTTTCAAATGACAGTGGGTTATTCGGCAGCAACGTCACGACTGATCAGGCGCGCCGTCAGACGGCCGCCGGGCTGGCTGGGGCGCTCATACCCGAGGATGGCTCTGAGAATATAGGTACCCGAGCGGTTGCGGGATCTCTGGCCACCATACCCGGTACAACCTTGGGCTGGGGCGTGGTGGACGAGTCCCTCACCATGACCGTGATCCTGAATGCCTTGGAGACCCGAGGCAATGCCAACATTCTATCCACACCCAGCTTATTGACACTCGATAATGAGGAAGCCTCCATTACGGTGGGCCAACAGGTGCCGTTTTTAACCGGTTCTTATACGAATACGGGTGTGGGAAACGGCGCCCAAAATCCCTTTCAGACTATTGAGCGGCAGAGTGTGGGGGTAACACTGAAAGTGACGCCGCAGATTAATGAGGGTGATGCGGTGGTGCTTGATATCGTTCAGGAAGTGTCAAGTATTGCCCCCAGTCTTATGGCCTCTGACGTGATCACCAACGAACGTAAGATCGAGACCATGGTACTTGCCAATGACAACGATATTGTTGTGCTGGGAGGTTTGGTTAAGGACGACATACAGGATTCGAGTGAGGGTGTGCCGGTTTTGTCGCGAATTCCCGTGCTGGGAAGACTGTTTCGCAGTGATTCGGTGACGGTGACAAAGACCAACCTGCTGGTTTTCATCCGCCCGACGATTATTCGGGATGACGATGATCTCGCCGGGGCCACCGCCGAAAAGTACCGCTTTATCCGCGATGAGCAGTTGGAACGTCGCGAGCGCGGTCTGATGTTTCTCGATGACGGCAACCTACCCGTGCTACCGAGTTGGGAAGAACAGATTCAACAGTTACCCGAGGTGCCTTCAGACGGCACAGGGAACGAGTGATTGCCAATGACCGAGTCTGTGTCGGAAGCGTTATCCGCAGTTGAGTCCTCGCCCCCTGCGTTGACGACATCGGGACTACCTTTTACTTACGCACAGACGCGCAATGTACTGCTGGAGCGATCGGCCAAGGGTATGACGCTCCATTACGTTGCCCCTTTGGAAACCGATGTTCTGCTTGAAGTAAGGCGTTTCGTCGGAGAAGGCTTTTTGCTGCAGTCGCTGGAAGAGCAGGAATTCCGTCAGCGGCTGACCGTGGCGTACCAGCGCACCCAGAACGAAGCCGCTCAGATGGCCGAAGACCTCTCCTCAGATATCGACTTGTCGCGTCTGGTTGAAGAACTGCCGGATGTCGGTGATCTCATGGACACGGATGACGACGCACCGATTATCCGCTTGATTAATGCGATTCTCTCTCAGGCGGTGAAAGAGCAAGCCTCGGATATTCATATTGAGACTTTTGAAGAGCGACTGAGCGTTCGGTATCGGGTAGACGGGGTATTGAGCGAGATCCTGTCGCCTAAAAGAGCGCTCGCCCCACTGCTGGTGTCACGACTTAAAGTGATGGCGAAACTGGATATCGCGGAGAAACGTGTACCGCAGGATGGCCGGATTTCGGTTCGCATTGCTGGCCATGGCATTGACATTCGTATGTCGACCATCCCATCCGCCTACGGGGAGCGGGTGG
>JACETJ010000014.1 GCA_013911345.1 Congregibacter sp. | reverse complement strand
TGGAAAGCACTCAGGCAGAGCTCACTGACGTCAAGCGAGTCTCGGCGGCGGCGCTGGATCTCGACCTCATGAACCAGCAGCTGGTTGCGGAACTGGAATCCGAACGATCTGAAGCCGACTTGCTCCGGCTAGAGAATGTGCGGCTGCGAGAACGTATTGCAAACAATCAAATATTGGATGGCGCACTAGCCGTCCTGCTCGGCGTCATCCTTGCTGTAGTCGCTCCAAGACTATGGCCCAAGAAAAAACGCCCGGATGGATGGTCATAAGACAGGAGATAACAATGACGAGCTTCACGACTCTATTGCATCGGTCTCGCATGCTCGCGGCTGCGGCGGCGATCTGGCTGGCCGCGGGCATGCCGGCGACGCAAGCTGACGGTGACACCAGTAACCCCAGGGTGCTAATGAAAACCACCGATGGAGAGATCACGATCGAATTATTCGCTGATAAATCACCCGTCACAGTGGAGAATTTTCTGGGCTACGTCGACGCCGGCCACTATGACGGCACTGTATTTCATCGGGTGATTCCCAACTTCATGATTCAAGGCGGGGGTTTTACGGCTTCTCTTGAAGAGAGGGAGACAGGCGATCCCATCGTCAACGAATCAATCAACAAACTGCACAATACCCGTGGCACGCTCGCAATGGCGCGCACTAGTGACCCCGACTCTGCGACGGCACAGTTTTTCATTAATCAGCGTAGCAACCTGCGATTGGACTGGGCGGGGGGCAAAGATGGTTATACCGTATTCGGCGAGGTCGTTGACGGTATGCAAGTCGTCGATATCATCGCGTTGTCTGACACCAGCTCTGCGCGCGCGCTCACCACTCAAGGCCCTGCCGTGTTTCAAGACGTCCCGGTCGAGCCGGTGGTCATTATCTCTGTGAGCAGACTCAATCCGTGATTCAACTCAGCATCAATCTCAATAAGATTGCACTGATAAGGAACTCTCGAGATACCTATCACCCTGATCCTTGCGAATTTGCTGCAACCGTCATTGAGGCGGGCGCCCATGGAATAACCGTGCACCCGCGACCGGATCAGCGTCATATCCGATCCGATGATTGCTTGCAGCTTGGCAAGACATCGCTTGGTTTCAACAGAGACGAGCGTAAAGGCAAGGGGGCGCCCGCCGGCATCGAATTCAACATTGAGGGCAACCCTTTCGCTGCGGCGCAGCCCTCGAATCGCGACGGCGTCAGCGATTATCCGGGTTTCCTCCAACTCATCGAGGCCGTGCGGCCGGATCAAGTCACACTGGTACCGGATGCGGATGATCAACTGACCTCGGACCATGGCTTCGACATTGCCCGCGACGGGGAGCGTCTGGCACCGGTGATTGAAAAACTGAAGTCACTGGGTTGCCGCGTCAGCCTCTTTATGGACCCGGACCCCTCACAAATTGAGCGCATTCCGGCGCTCGGCGCCGACCGCATCGAGCTCTACACTGAAAGCTATGCCCGAGCCCACGAGCGGGGCGACTTTGATTCGGTACTCGCTCAGTTTCAGGAGGCAGCTGTAGTAGCCACCGCCAGCGGTCTGGGTATCAACGCGGGGCACGATCTGAATTTGAATAATCTGCGGGATTTCCGGATCCCCAATCTGCTCGAAGTCTCAATCGGCCATGCCTTTACGATCGATGCCTTGCGCTGGGGTATTCCAGAGACCGTGCGCCGGTATATTGAGACGCTTAGCGCTCTCTAGTGCCAAAGCGTGATCAACTGCAGTGAGCTCCTCGGCTGACGACACACCGCCCTATCAGGTCCCCCACTCGCATGAGTCAATAAGACTGCTGTTTCGCGACCCCCACTTACTGATTGTCGACAAACCCACCTTGCTGCTGAGCGTGCCCGGCCGCCATCCGCTGAACCACGACTGCCTGCTCAATCGGCTCAGTGTGCGGTATCCAGGTGTCTCCGCCGTGCATCGTCTGGATCTCGATACATCGGGTGTGATGGTCATTCCCCGGCACCGCGAGGCACTGTCGCGTCTCGCGCGCCAGTTTCAGGAACGCAGAATCGATAAAACCTATATCGCGCGCGTCGCGGGTCACGTCGCCGAGGACGTGGGTGAATGTGACCTGCCACTGATCGCTGACTGGCCTAACCGACCCAAGCAAAAGGTCTGTTTCGAAACAGGAAAACAGGCTTTAACCCTCTGGAAAGTTCTCAGTCGCGACGACAATAGCTCACTGTTAGCGCTCACTCCCGTCACCGGTCGATCTCACCAACTACGAATCCACATGAGAGAGATAGGGCATCCAATTTTAGGCTGCGATTTCTACGCACCAGAGGAGGTGCTGAATGCAGCGCCTCGCCTTTTGCTGCACGCGACGTCCCTGCGATTTGCCCATCCGCTCTCGGGAGACGTTTTGACCGCCCACTCCCCAGCACCTTCTGCTTTCTATCAAGCTTAAGTTGCCATTCCGGCGCGTTGGCGAGATGCATTACCATGCGCTCTCGGACAATCCGGAGAGCGGCGTGGTCCTCGTCAACCAAGCGGGTCAAGAAAAAGTCATCGTGGTCAAACCGAACCACTCTGCGACCTGGCGCCACAACTTGTGGTTACTGGCCGCATTGGCTGTACCTTCGCTGGGCGCAGGCATTGCTTTTGCTCTTTTGGGTGCGTGGCCCATTTTGCCTTTAGCGGGTCTTGAGCTGACGGCACTCGCAACTGCTCTCTACTGGGTCAACTGGAAGCTTGAGTACCGGCACGTCATTCGCCTGACTGATGATCTGATCACGATCGACAAAGGGTATTTTGTCCCGAAACGCAGCTGGCGCTTTGCGCGCGAGGAATCCGCGCTGCGCGTCGTACCCGAGGTCCATCATTGGCAGGGCCCTGAATTGTCTGTGCACGACCGCCTATCTGAAACCCGTGTCGGCGACTTTCTCAATCGAGAGGAAACGCTGCAATTATTGAGTCTGCTGCGGACAGAATTGCGTATCCGCACCCACAGCAGCGATAGTTCAATCAAGGCTTGAGACGATGACACATTCCGAGTCAGGCACAGCAACGGTTGCCGGTAGCGAGAAGGTCGGCTTTATCTCGTTGGGCTGCCCAAAAGCCTTGGTCGATTCCGAGCGCATCCTGACCCAACTCCGGGTAGAAGGTTACGAGATCACGCCTCACTACGAGGACGCGGGCGTAGTCATTGTCAACACCTGCGGGTTTATCGATGCGGCCAAAGAGGAAAGCCTCGAAGCCATTGGAGAAGCCATCAGCGAGAATGGCCGTGTGCTGGTCACTGGCTGTATGGGTCGTGGCGAAGATGCTGAAACCATTCGCGCCCGCCACCCCAAAGTGCTGGGCATCAGCGGACCAGCTGCCTACGAGGAGGTGTTGGGCACCGTTAGGGAAGTATTACCACGGCACCATCAAGCCGACCCTTTACAAGACCTCATCCCCGCCCAGGGAATCAAACTGACGCCGAGACATTACGCTTACCTGAAGATTAGCGAGGGCTGCAACCATCGCTGTCGGTTCTGCATCATACCCAGCATCCGCGGAGATCTGGTCAGCCGTCCCATAGGCTCGGTGATGGATGAGGCCGAGGGCTTAGTGCGGGCGGGGGTGCGCGAGCTGCTGGTCGTATCCCAAGACACCAGTGCCTACGGCGTTGACCTTAAATATCAGACCGATTTTTGGCAGGGCCGGCCACTAAAATCAAACTTGGAAAGTCTGGCCTCCGCACTGTCAGAGCTCGGCATCTGGGTTCGCCTGCATTATGTCTATCCCTACCCCCATGTGGACGCGCTAATTCCGATGATGGCCGAGGGCAAGCTGCTTCCCTATATTGATATGCCGCTGCAGCACGGCGCCCAAAGCGTTTTGCAGCGCATGAAGCGGCCCGCAGCAACAGAAAAAACCCTGGATCGCATTGCCCGTTGGCGCGACCTGTGCCCCGATCTGACAATCCGCTCCACTTTCATTGTCGGCTACCCAGGAGAGACCAAGGCGGAGTTTGAGACGCTCCTACAATTTATCGAAACAGCGCAGCTGGACCGTGTCGGCTGCTTTCAGTACTCGGCTGTTAAAGGCGCCGAAGCGAACGAGCTGCCCGATCCCGTACCTGAGGAGATTAAGGCGGATCGCTGGGAGCAATTCATGGCGCTCCAGCAATCGATCAGCGCAAGCAAGCTGCAGCGCAAAGTGGGCACAACGCAACAGATTCTGATTGACACGGTATCGAGCGACGGCGCAACAGGCCGGACGCGGGCCGATGCCCCCGAGATCGATGGCGTGGTGCATCTGCCGGGCGTGACCGAATTTCAGTCGGGAGAACTGGTTGAAGCCGAGATTACCGCTGCCGATGAGTACGACCTCTGGGTGTCGTGAAAGCTCTTCGTCTTTTATGAATATCATACTGCTCGCGCCCGAGGACTGGGTGAACGAGACGACCGTTTGCCTTGGCGATCGACGCCACGAGCACATCCGCGGGGTCCTCAAGGCTCAGATAGGTGACACCTTGCGAGTGGGATCAATGGGTGGCTTGAGAGGCAGCGGTAAGGTGGTGCAGTTGACCGACGAGGGCACCCATCTCCAAATTGATCTCGTCGATCCTCCCCTGCCCCGGCACCCTTGTGAGGTGGTCCTCGCACTGCCCCGACCGAAGATGTTACGCAGAGTGTTCCGGACGGCGGCTGAAATGGGGGTCTCCCACCTTCACTTAATCAACAGTGCCCGCGTGGAAAAGAGCTACTGGCAGAGCCCACTTTTGAAGCCTGATCGCATTGACGCCGCCCTGGTGGCAGGTCTTGAGCGCGCTGGGGATACCCTGTTGCCACAGGTTCACCTCCACCAGCGCTTCAAACCATTTATTGAGGATCAGCTGCCGGGGCTCATCACCTCCAAAGGATGCTGGATAGCGCACCCAGGGGCGCCCGAGGAGCTGGCGATGCAGTCAGGTGAAGGTCTGATCCTGCTGGGCCCGGAGGGCGGATTTATTCCTTATGAGGTCGAACTGGCCCAGTCTGTAGGCGCTGAGCCAGTCCGCTTGAGCGACCGCATACTGAGCGTCGACACGGCGGTCACGGCAGCGCTAAGCCAATCTTTACTCACTTCGTAGTGCTTGCCTGAGCAGCGACGCCCGCACCAATAGGACAGACAACACCGGTCCCACCCATGCCGCAATACCCTGCAGGATTTTTGTGCAGATACTGCTGGTGGTAATCCTCAGCAAAGAAAAAGGTTGGGGCCGGCAAAATTTCAGTGGTGATGTCGCGATACCCCGCCGCGATTAACTGTGGCTGATACTCATCAAGGCTTTCTCTGGCGGCGACTTCCTGATGTTCACCGAAGCAGTAAATGCCCGATCGGTATTGCGTGCCCAAGTCATTACCCTGCCTCATACCCTGAGTTGGATCATGGTTCTCCCAAAACGCCTTGAGAAGCGCCTTATAGGTCAGCACATTGGGGTCAAAGACAATACTGACCACCTCGTTGTGCCCAGTTTGGCCAGTGCAGACCTCTTTGTACGTTGGATTCGGCGTGATGCCAGCGGCGTAACCGACAGCTGTCGTGATCACACCAGACATCTGCCAGAACAGCCGTTCCACTCCCCAAAAACACCCCATGCCAAACAGCGCCTGCTCAAGGTGCGCCGCATAGGGAGGCCGCATCGGTGCACCAAGCACCGCATGACGATCTGTGACTGGCATCTCCTCAATCCGGCCAGGCAGGGCACTGGCTGTGTCAGGCAGTGCGTGCTTCCTCCTGATATCCATCCATTTCATGCGTTTTACCTCAAGATCTTGCCAAGTGGCATGTGCTGCCATGTTTTTGTCATAATAGCCGGCTATTTTGACGACTGACAGTAAATCCCGCCCGGGGGATGAGGCTACACCAGCGGTAGCCGCCCGACAGGAAAACCTGCGCATGCAGGTGGCGGGGGAGGAAAACATGATGACACAGACAAAACGCGAACCCTTTAATGCCGGTGAATTTTCAAGCCGTAAACTCATGGACTTGGTCAGCGGCCAGCGCGACGGTGACCGCCTGACACTCGACCAAGAAGCACTCGATGCGGTGGTCTCTGAGCTGGCAAACCGACGCCACTATCTTCGCGAGCTCCGTGATCGCGGATTACTCGCGCCCCGCGCGTCCTAGGGCACTCTCATTCCGAAAGACCTTGACCGCCCCCGTTCGGGCGATGTTGCCGCGTTCCTGCGGCAAACTAAGGCCATTCAGGCGGTAACCCAACGACAGGCGCGCCTGATCTTTGCACTCGATGCAACCGCAAGCCGGGAGCCGACCTGGGAGCAAGCGCGAAAACTTCATGGCGAGCTGTTCAGCGCCGCTTCGGAAACCAATTCTTTGGCCGTTCAGCTGTGCTACTACCGAGGCATGGCAGGGTTTTGCTCGAGCCGCTGGCTCACTGAATCGGGCGCATTGCTCGACCAGATGAGTGGCGTGACCTGCGAGGCCGGCATCACACAGATTGGCAGAGTGCTTCATCATGCGCTGGATGCCGGCTCGGCGTCGCAGCCTATTCGGGCGCTCGTTTTTGTAGGTGATGCGTGTGAGGAATCACCGGAACCCCTGCTGTCTCTCGCGGGACAGTGCGGTATCAAGAAGCTACCGCTGTTCCTGTTTCAGGAAGGCAGGGACACCACCACTCGCACTGTCTTCGAGCGGATGGCAGCATTAAGTGGCGGTGCCACTGTGCCATTTGATGCCAGCAGCGCCGAGCGTTTGCGGCAACTTTTAGGCGCCGTGGCACGTTTTGCGCGTGGCGGACTGAAAGCGTTGCGGGAGGGCGGCAGTGCGGGCGACCGACTCCTTCTGGAGCAATTGGAAAAAGCGCCGTAGCGCTGCGCCAAACCCGATATCATTGCGATTACCGACAACATCAGACCCAACACAGAGGAACCCTTAGTCCCGTGCCAAGAATGATTCTGCTTATCGCCGTCGCCCTAGCCCTGATCATTTTGATCCGACGCGCCCAAAGACAACCACCACACAAACGTCGCGCAGCCTATATGCAGATTATTATTGGCGGAGCCGTTGTGGGCGTCGTTGTCCTGACCCTGATGGGTAAGATGCACTGGATCGGTGCCGCACTAACCGGGGCGCTGGTCATCGCTCGACAGACGCTGCCCCTGCTGATTCGTTTCCTGCCCATGCTGGGAAGTCTCCGGGGTCAGGGCGCCCAAGCGGCGGGCAAAAAGTCTGAGGTGACATCGCGAATCTTGAAGATGACGCTGGACCATGACAGCGGGGATTTAACCGGAGTCGTGCTGGAGGGCGCTCACCAAGACTGGCTTCTGGAAGAACTAGATCGCGAACAACTCGATGAATTGATGGCATTCTGCCAAAGAGAAGATGCTGACTCGGCTCAACTACTGGCCAGTTATCTCGAACAACGGTTTCCTGGAGAGGGCGGAGCCGAAGAACGCTCACAACGCCAGGAAACTGGTCAGAGCGCCGGTCTCACTCGGGCAGAAGCACTCGCGGTACTGGGTCTGTCGGATGATGCTAATCACGATGACGTCGTCGCCGCGCACCGCACTCTGATCCAAAAGCTACATCCAGACCGAGGCGGAAATGATTACCTCGCAGCTAAAATCAATGAAGCCAAGGATTTTTTACTCAGCTGAGCGGTCGTAGTAGTTAGCGTTCAGATTACTCACTTACTGGAGGAGCAGGTGTCGTGAGCGGCGTATTCATTATCCGCAACCAATTAGGGCACTACTGGGGCAAGTCAGGCAGTTGGGTCAAGGGAGGACGGCCGGGGCAGGTAGCCTCCTGGACTCACAGGGATGAAGCCGTGAACACCCTATTCGAGCTGGGCTCTCAACACACGGATCTTCGGGGCGAAGTGATGCTGGCCGAAACCGAGGATCAGCTCCCCAAAAATCTCGAAATCAGCCAGCACCCTGTGCCCAAACCCGATAAGGGCGACGTCCTTGAAAATAATGAGGAAGACCCCATAGATGACTGAGAATGCGGTGTTTTTTTTGGAGCGCACACGATGAGAATTGTATTGTTTCTGGCGACCAATCTCGCGGTCCTCGTGCTGGTCAGCGTCATCTTCAACCTGCTGGGGCTTGAGGGCATCCTCGCCAACAACGGGGTCGATCTGAACCTCGGTAGCCTGCTGGTTTTCTGTGGACTGTTCGGCATGAGTGGCTCCCTGATCTCATTGCTGTTGTCCAAATTCATGGCCAAACGCGGCACGGGTACCCAACTCATCGAAAGCCCCCGTAATCGAGAAGAACAATGGCTTGTCGATACCGTTAAATCGCTGGCGGACGACGCCGGAATCGGGATGCCGGAGGTCGGCATCTTCCCCTCCGATGCTGCCAATGCCTTTGCCACCGGCTGGAATCGTAATAACGCGCTGGTGGCGGTCAGTAGCGGTTTGTTAAGACGCTTCGAGGAACGAGAAGCCCGCGCGGTGCTGGCCCATGAAATCGGCCATGTCGCCAACGGCGACATGATTACACTCTCTTTGGTGCAAGGCGTGGTCAACACCTTCGTCATGTTCTTTGCCCGCATTATTGGGCACACCGTGGACCGTGTCGTCTTTAAGACGGAGCGTGGTTATGGCATCGGTTATTTTGTGGTGACCATTGTCGCTGAGATTGTGTTGGGCATTTTGGCCAGCATGATCGTGATGTGGTTTTCCCGTTACCGGGAATACCGCGCCGATGCTGCGGGAGCGCGGCTCGCTGACCGCGAGGGTATGATAGCGGCCCTGCAGCGGCTGAAGGTGGAGCAAGGCCTGCCAGGGGATTTACCGGGCGAACTGACCGCCTTCGGTATCCGCTCGCACAAGGGCTCAGGACTCGCTGGCCTGTTGCGCTCACACCCGCCACTGGACGATCGCATTCTCGCGCTGCAAAACACATGAGACTGGGGAGAGTCCGGATTACATGCCTTGCGGCCGCGCTTCTGCCGTGGCTTTTCGGGCCGCTGTCGGCACAGGAAGCGCCCGACTACCTGAACTTTTCGACTGACGACGAGTCCAATACGACCGAAGTTTTTCAGCGCGCCAGCCCCGCGGTGGTGTTTGTTACCTCGAGTGAGCTGCGGCGGCAACGCTTCACACGCAACGTCATGGAAATTCCACGCGGTGCAGGATCGGGCTTTGTGTGGGACGCCAATTCTGGTCTCATCGTGACCAACTATCACGTAGTCGCCGGCGCCGATCGTCTGGCTATCACGTTAGCGGACGAGGACGCCTTCCAGGCGGAGGTCGTAGGCCTCGCTCCCGAGAGAGATCTGGCAGTGCTGCGCATGATCGATCCACCGGATAACCTCACCGAATTGCCGCTCGGTGATTCGTCTGAGCTCTCGGTCGGTCGTAAGGTCATGGCAATCGGCAACCCGTTTGGGCTCGATACTACCCTGACTGTAGGGGTGGTCAGCGCACTAGATCGGGAAATCCAATCGCCAAGCAACCGAACCATTCGTGGCGTTATTCAGACTGATGCGGCGATCAACCCCGGCAACTCTGGCGGACCTCTACTCAACTCTTTGGGACAACTCGTCGGCGTCAATACGGCTATCTATTCGCCCAGCGGTGGCAGCGCAGGTATTGGCTTCGCGATCCCGGTCAATACGGTGATTGAGGTCGTGCCACAACTCATCGCCTTCGGCAAAATCATGCGACCTGTACTGGGCGTCGAACTGGCATCGGATCGCTGGCTAAGGCGCTACCGGGTCGACGGCGTCCCAATTGTCAGGACTTATCGTGGGTTTCCCGCCGAGACAGCCGGCATGATGGGTGCGAGGAGAGGTTCGCGTGGCGACATTATCCTCGGTGACGTCATCACAGAGATCGATGGTGAGCGAGTCGCCAATAACGACGAGTTTCTCTCGGCCATGGAAAAGCATCGCGTTGGCGACACTATCGATATTGTCACCACACGCGAGGGTGAGGAAAAACGATTTACCGTTGAGCTGTCAGAAGTGCAGTAGTGCTTTTATCAGTCGCCGCGGTGTTGCGGCCAACTTGCGGGATCGAGCGCCTCGTCGGGTAGCTGGTCACGACTGAATCTGGGAGTCTCTCCCGCACTCAATTGCGCCTCGAAGTGCCTCAGTAATGACATGGCAATCGGATATAACGCCCAGAGTGCCAGCAGGTTGGTCAGTGCTAATAACGCCATGGTGAGATCCGCAAAACCGAATACTGTGCCGATATCTTGAACCGATGCCCACGCAATCATGGTCAACACCGCTATTCGGAAAATTAGGATAGCTTTCGGTCCCAATCGCTCAAAGAACGCAATGCTGTTCTCACCCAGAAAACTGTTATAGGCGATAGTTGTGGTCGCAAATAACACCAACGCGAGGCTAACAAGGGGCTCTCCCCAAGGACCTAAATGCTCCGCCACCGCCATCTGGGTCATGACCACGCCTTGCATCTGCGCTGACTCGGAACCATAGGTGGATGACATCAGGATGATCAGGGCCGTGGCGGTACATAAAATAATCGTATCGATAAACACACTGAGCGATTGGACCAGCCCCTGCGACATGGGATGCGGTACATCCGCTGCGGCGGCTACATTGGGTACGGTACCGAGACCCGCCTCATTGGAGAACAACCCCCTGCGGGCGCCTTGTGCAATGGCGGCTGCGACTCCACCGCCTACCGCCTGTTCAAGCCCAAAAGCCGATGAGATGATCAGCCACAAAGCGCTCGGGATCTGCCCGACGTTCAGCGCTAAGACCATCAGCGCGAGCACGAGGTAGCCCACCACCATAGCGGGCACAATGATTTCAGAGACCAGCGCGAGGCGTCGAATACCACCGAATAAAATGACCGCCATGACCACGGTCATTACCAGTCCGCTGGTGAGGGCCGGGACGCCAAAAGCCGATTCGATCGACGTCGTCACAACGTAACTCTGCACTGCATTGAAGCCGAAGCCGATCGTCACTAATAGCAGCAAGCTGTAGATCACGGGTAGCACCCGCCAGCCCAAGCCATAGCGCATCACGTAAGCTGGACCGCCGCGAAACGTATCTTCGCCGTCGCGTCGCTTATACAGCTGCGCTAACGCGCATTCAAAGAGGCTGGTCGCCATACCCAGCAGAGCAATAAGCCACATCCAGAACAGCGCGCCCGGCCCGCCCAAGGTAATGGCCACCGCCACGCCCGCGATATTGCCGCCACCCACGCGCCCAGCGACACTCACCGCGAGTGCCTGAAAGCTGGAGATGCCCCGCTCCGAACCTCGCCACTCGATACCTGACAACACAGCCAGCGCTTGGCCGAACAGCCTGATCTGGACACCTCTTGCGCCGATGGTGAAACGCAGCCCGACCATGAGCAAGGCACCGATCAGCACATAGGACCAGAGCCAGTCTGTTAACGTCATCAGCATGGCAGTTAAATCAACCCAGTGACCAGAATCAGCGCCACAGCGGGTACCACGACAAATCGCGTTAGCCCCCGCCAGAGGCCGTACCATCGCAGATCGTCACGCAACTCATCCTCGCTTTGATCACGGTGCATGAACCAGCCGGTAAATAGCGCCACCATCAACCCCGCCATGGGTAACAACAATTTGTCGTATAGCGCCTCGGTCAGCTCATTAAAATTCATACCGAGCAGGCGATAGTCGTCCCATATGTTGTAGCTGAGCACTGAAATGACGCTAAGGCTAGTCACCGAGCCGACCACTAAAATGGTGCTGCGCTGACGCGACGTGCCAAGCTTTTCTTTCGTCCAGCTGGTCACACTCTCCAATAACCCCACCATGGAGGTCACGCCGGCGACCGCTAACATCACGAAGAACAGTACCGCAAAGACTGAGCCGCCCGGCATTTGCGAGAACGCCACAGGCAAGGTCTGGAAAATGAGGCCCGGCCCACTCGCCATGTCTAGTCCAAAGTGAAAAACTGCAGGGAACACCACAAACCCTGCCAACAATGCGATCAACGTGTCGGCCAGCACGATCGTGCCCGCACCCCGGGCGATAGAAAAATCTTTGGGGAGATAAGCGCCGTAAGTCATCATGCCCCCCATGCCGACACCAATGGAGAAAAAAGCTTGCCCCACTGCCGCCAGAACCGTCGCGCCAGTAACCTTGCTGAAGTCAGGGGTAAATAGCCACTGCAACGTCTCGACGAAGCCACCAGCGAAATAGTTGTAGATACTCAGCCCCACCAGTAGCGAAAACATCAGAGGCATCATGATGGTCACGGCGCGCTCAATGCCCGCGGTCACACCCGCGTAGATGATGGCACCGACGATCACATTGCCAATCAGGGTCCATAGCACCATGGACTGATTGTCAGCCAGCAACCCGGCGAAGGTGGTCTCAGCCACACCTGCGTCGAAATCGGCAAAACCGGTCACCAGCGCACGACTCAGATACCACAGCACCCAACCCACAACCACTGCGTAAGTAATGGCAATCGTATAAGCCGTTACGACACCCATGCCACCGACTATTTTCCAACCCTCGCTACGGCCAGACTCTTTCGCCACCACAGCCATAGAGGTAGGTGGGCTGCCACCTCCGCGCCTACCGACTAGTAGCTCAGCCATGAGGCAAGGAATACCGATTGCGATAGCGCAAAGGAGATAAATCACGACAAAGGCGCTGCCGCCATTTTCACCTGTCACATAGGGGAATCGCCAGATATTGCCGAGACCCACTGCAAATCCGACCGATGCCATCACGAATGCGAAGCGGCTTGACCACACCGCGTTTCCGGTTGCCACCATGTGGGCGCCTCCTACCCGTCGCGCATCAGGAGTGCATCACTCCCCAATGCGTCATTTATTATTTACTCACCACGCAACCTACGTGCCGATCCGTGTAATGACAAGGTCAAAACTGTCCCTGAAGGATAATGTCGAAACCTTCGGCACTGGGCGTCGCCAGCATCGCGACCGCTCTGCGAAAACCGTCATCTCTGGCGACAGGTCCACTACCCTTGAGATTCACTGAATAAGAATCGGGAAAAATATTGAGTTCGCCGGCGAGCATCAATGCGCCGCCCTCAGTCCCGACAATGCCCGTTATACCCGCATTGGCTACAGACCCGGCCACATCGATCCTGTAATCCCCTAGAGGGATATCGCCACTGTTAGCGGTCCAGGTCGCTCCGCGAAGGTAACCAACCCCCTCGGCCAGAGACAATTTGCCGTTAGCGAGCTCAATGCGGTCGAAGTTACCGGAGAGCGTCCCTTCAAGGTACAGCGGAAACATCACTCGCAAGATCGCGGTGTTAATGTTCACGCTGACATCACGAAAGCTCTGACGACCCGACAGACCGACACCCGCCCGTGCCCGCAAAATCTGATCGCCCCATTCACTGGTCACGGTTAACGGTGTGCTCCACCCCAATCGCCACGCCTGAAGCCGCCACTGCACGCGTCCCAGCATAAGGGGTTTGCCATCCAACAATACCCATCCCCTCACTGCCTGGCCGGACCAAATCGTTCCCGTCACCCCAGTCAGTGCCATACTTCCGGGCAACAGGCCGGTGACGACTCGAGCAGGAATCTGGGTCGTCAGGAGCGCGAGCAGCGCCACTACTGCCAGCACGCGATAATGTCGCACCAACCAACTAATCACTTAGCCACCCGCAATTCGCAAAGTGGCATTGACCCCACCACTTTGACCTGCACTGCTGACAGAGGCATCCAGCACGGATAACCCAGAAACAGCCTCAATCTGCTCAAGAAATCGCAGGAGGTTGTCGAAGGCGACGCCCTCGAAGCGGATTTGCACCTCACCGCGGCTATTCGGCTGTAGCCGCTTAACGGCCAATCCATTGGCTTCACTGGCCTGACTCAGCGTTCGGGTCAGATTGAGATTCTGCTCGCCGCCCCCGGCTCTCAGGGTGGTCAGCCGCTCCACCTTAAGATCGACTCGCACAAGTTGCTCAGCCAGTGCCTGATTGTTCTGGCTCAACTGCGCCCGGCGGCCATCCAACTCAATGAAAATAACTTTGACAAAAAGCCAGAGTCCCAGCGCACCGAGAAGCGCCATGAGCGCAATCTGATCCCGGGTGGACAAAGTTTCAAACCACTCGCGCACGGCTAGATCTCCACTCGCAAACGCGCTACCACGCCATCTCTGCGCGCGTTGGAGCTCTCTAGCTCTGCATCTAACCCACGCTGCCCTAGTTGATCTCGGACTTGCTCCACCGACTGAAAGTCGGGCGCCAGTAAATTGACGCGAATATCACGCGCGCCGCTAAAGTTCACCGATGTCAGGGTGATATCAGGCACCGCATCGGCGGCGCTGAGCAATCTCACCAATACAGGTGTAAATACACGTTGCTGCGAACCTGCACCGAGTTCAGTCAATTGGCGATCGAGTTGCTTTTCCACATCTACCACAGCGCCACGCGGATTCACGCGCCGATAACTGTCCTGAACGGCCTGCCGCAGCTGCAGGTTCTGACCCTTCAGTGATTGATAGTCAGCAACGGAAACCCCCGTCTTCAAAATCAGCGCCACGCCCAGCGCCACCGCCACGCGTTGCCACACCCCCCACCAGCGCATGAGTGGTAGCTGGGGCGCGAATTCACCCTGCCTCAGATCAGGACCCGCCGGCATCGGATCGGTCAGGAGCAAAGCCTCTGATAAACCGCCCTGCCGCCACTGTGTTTGTTGCCGCAGGCGCCCAGGAATCGCCGCCATGGCTGCCGCCTCATCCTGCCCGTAAGCCACCAGAACCACCTGCTCTGCATGCAGGCTGTCAAGCAGCGCGGGTAATAATGTGGCCTCGACTCTGGCTCCCTCAGCCTCGCTCCATCTCACCAGCACTGAGTCGGACTCAAATAACAGGGTCCACTGCCCTTCTGTCCAAGGCAAACACAGCGCTTCTGATATCCAGGGCACCTCTCTCAGTGACTCGGGCAACTCATCCATCCACTGAGCGACTTTGGCTCGGGCAACCACGCTTACTGCATGATTTCCCTCATCGAGTGGCGTATGAGCAAAGTGTAAATCGGCCACGTCCTCGAGCAATGATTCCTCGAGCATAAAAGGCAATGCGCGCCGCAGGTGCTTCACTTCCTCGGCCGCCACCGGCACAGTGATGTTGCGGACCACGTCGGACGGCAACACCAAGAAAGTATTCTCTGGCAATCTGACTCCATCATCAGCCAAGCGCTCAGGCACAGCGCCAGGGCGCAACAAAAATCCCTGTCCCTGCTGCCAACGCACGACATTGATGTTCTCTAGATTCATCGGAAAAAATTTCGCAAAGGCAGTGCAAACCGCTTAAATGACAATGTCAGGATCATAGCTCGCCCTCAGAGCGAAAAACAGCGACGGTCCGCTCCGGCATCCGGTGCAGAACGCTGAAAAGATGCCGTTTCCGTTCTACCAACTCGACCGTGGCGTCCAACAGGAACCAGTCACTTCTGATGTCCAGGAGCGGCTCTAATTGAGACAGCTGCTGGCCCTCGAACACCGGATCGGCCAGCAGATCCGAGACACTCGTGATTGCTCCCTCTCGTCGCAGCATGTCGAGCCGCTCTACCTCCATTTTTGGAAGCGGTAACATCTGATCATCGCCATTCAAAGCGCGAAGTACCGGCAACGGGCTGGTCAAGATGTTCAACCGGCCACCCGCTTCAGGCCATACAGTCACTAGTGGCGCGAGTGCAATATAGATGGGCTCCGTCATGCCCTGTACCGCACGCAATTCGCTGACGCTGGCCAAAGCGCGATTCGCAGGGAGATAGGGATAATCGGCATACCGGTATTCAGCTTCCTCCGCACCGCTCACCCTTCGCTCGGCATCACGATCGATAAAATCAGTGATGGCGTCGGTCAGCGCCATCGCCTCCTCCAATGATAAAGACGCTTCATCCAGAGATTGCAAAAGCCTGATCAACACTTTCTGTGGGGCGGTCCAGCGCTTCATATCGTCGCTACTGAGCATCGGCGCGTCAGCTGACACGTCGGCGCGACTCGCCAAGTCTTCAGCGGCGCCCTCCGAGTCTGTCGACTCAGCCCCCCCCGGATTTGACTGCAAAGCCGCATTGGCCTCTGGCAAAAGGTTGAGATTCAGTCTGCCTTGCAGATCCTCAATTGCTCCATTCAACCAGCCTCCAGCGTCGAGAGGATAGGGTGTGGGCGGTTGCGCCCAGAGCTCATTAAGGTTGTCGGAGGGTTCCTTGGCCCGGGCATCTTCGCGACTGTCGGCTTGTAAGGCGAGTGCCGCCAGACCCTCCGCCCCGATGAGATACGCCCACGCCTGCTCCGACAACACCTGATTTGTGCCTCGCTGAAGACTGAGGCTGAAATCCCGCTGCAAACCGACCATCAGTGCTGCCACCAGCGCAAACACCAACATTGCCACCACCAGCGCAGCGCCATTCTGTGACGCATTAAATTTAGAGCGAGGGCAAGAC
>JACETJ010000013.1 GCA_013911345.1 Congregibacter sp. | reverse complement strand
GGTAATGACAATGGGGACCTTGTACTTCACGCACATGTCCATATCGTGCTTGAGACGCGCGTTGGAGCCATGAACGATCTGGTTTACCGCAAAGGGTGCTGAGGGCGAATCGGGATGGGCTGCATCGTAGGCGGCTAATTCGGAAGTTATCCTTTCCAGCCACTCTTCTAACACAGGCTCCGGTCGTGCATTGAGCGCGGGGAACGATCCGACCACGCCGGCCTTGCACTGAGCGATCACCAGATCGGGATTGGAAATAATGAATAGCGGCGCTCCTACTACGGGAAGTCTTAGTCGGTTCTGTAATGCGGGTGGCAAGGCCATTATCTTTTTCTCCTGAAAAATAAGTATTGAGAGGAGCGCGACGCTAGCGCTGGAGCGTGAGCGAAACAAGTGCCTCTCATTTGCTGTCGTTATTCACTCGGTCAATGCGCTGTGCAGTAGGGTGGCCGGCGCGCATAATGGAGGGGGGCCTCCAGAGTTTTGGCATCATATGTGCCAAAACATGGCTTCGCAACCGGCGCCGTATGAAGCAAAGCGGAAAACTATGTATCAACAGTACTTCGGGCTCTCTGATGCTCCTTTTTCCATAGCGGTGAATCCCCGCTACCTCTTCATGAGTGCGCGTCACAGGGATGCGCTGGCTCACTTGTTGTACGGAGTAGGCAGTGGCGGTGGATTTATCCTGCTGACCGGTGAGGTGGGTACGGGCAAAACCACTCTCAACCGATGTCTCCTGGAGCAGTTGCCCGAAAACACTGATATTGCGATTGTCCTTAATCCTGCGTTGAGCGCGGTCGAGCTCCTGGCTACCGTCTGCGACGAATTTAACATCGATTATCCGAGGGAAACGGAAAGCCTTAAGACGCTTACGGATGCGCTGCACCAGTTTTTGTTGCGCAACCATCAGCGAGAGCGGCGCACCGTGCTGATGATCGATGAAGCGCAGCACTTGGGTTTTGATGTGCTGGAGCAGATTCGCCTGCTGACCAATCTGGAGACAGATGAAAAAAAGCTGCTTCAGATCATTCTCACAGGTCAGCCGGAGCTGGCGACGATGCTGGCGCGCCCAGAGCTCAGGCAGTTAAATCAGCGAATCACCGCGCGCTTCGATCTGACCCCTCTTAATGAGCAGGAGACTCAGACCTATGTGCGCCATCGGCTTCAAGTTGCGGGGCTGCCTGATGGGCCTGAGATCTTTAGCCAGGGAGCACTCAGGGAGGTCTATCGACTTAGCAGCGGTGTGCCGCGCGTGATCAATCTTTTGTGCGACCGGGCGATGATGGGCGCATATGGACGAGATCAATCGACGATTTCTGCTGGCTTGGTAAAAGAAGCCGGCAGGGAGACGTTCGGCGTCCACTCTTCTGGGCTGGCCGGTGGCGCAGAAGGCTCTCACCGTGGAGGCCGCTCAACCCCCATGGTTTTGATGAGCGCGATTGTCTTATTCGCACTGGGTGCTGTGGTGATGTGGGGCAGGGAGTTTTATGACGCCGAGAGTGGGGGCTCACTGGCCCAACAGGGCACTGAGGTACCTCTGGGGGATTACCCGCAAGGGCAGGAAGCTGAGGCGATCAATCCCGAGCCAACGATGTCGATGTCTGAGGCCTGGATCCTCAGTTCCGATGCGGCCAAACAGGGACTGTGGTCCTTGGTGTCAGCGACGCCTCTCACAGGTGAGCTTTGCGAACAGTCGCCCGCTGAGGGTTATCGTTGTGAGCAGAGCGATGCTGATGTGTGGGATCTGCTGCTGGCGAATAATCGACCGGCAATTCTGACGGTAAGACGCCGCAATGGGTTTGCGGGTTCGGCATTAATAGTCGGTCTTGAGCAGGAGACTGCGCTGCTGTGGACGGAAGCGTTCCTGTGTGAGGTGCCGGTGAGGGAGCTCGCGTCGTATTGGCGAGGGGGTTTTGACTATCTTTGGAAAAGTCCACCTGGCTGGGCGGGCCCTCTGTCTGAGGGGGATCGCGGTCCTGCGGTGGCGCGGGTGGTCAGAGATCTGTCCCGTCTGGATAATTTGCCACCACCTCCGCTTGAGGTCTTTACGCCTGCTTTGACTGAGCGTGTCAGGCAGTTTCAGCAGATGGCAGGTTTGCAGGTTGATGGCGTGATTGGCGTGCGCACGCTGCAGGCGTTGAATGACGAGCTGGGCGAAAGTGTCACGCTCGCCTCCGCGAGTGCAGCGTTGCCGCGTGCTGCCGAGGTAAGACAGTGTCTCTGATTCTGGATGCGCTTCGTCGATCTGAGAATCGTGAATCGCCATTGGATTCAATGGCAGTTCATGAGCCAGTTGAACCAGAGAAGGAGCGCAGTGGCCGGATGCCGCTTATCGTGCTGTGTTGCCTGTTGCTCGGTGTTGCGGTGGGTTGGCTCATCAGTGGCAAGGACGCGCGGGTGGCGGCGCCTGCCCATTCACTAGCTGAGGGGGCTACCGCTAGTAACATCACAACAGAACCGGAAGGCCATAGTAGCAAGCCGTCTTTTTCTCCAGGCCCGTCTCAGACAGGTGTCGCGGCCCGTGCGCAGACCGGAGCTCCGGGAGTTGATGATGGCCGCTTATCCCAATCGGCCGCAGACGCCGGAGCTGGCATCACCGAGTATCCAGCAGCTGTGGACCCCTCGGTTGATCAGGCGTCCGTTGCGGAGCTAAATAGTCAAATGTGGGCTGACGCCGACACCGATGCATTAACCGGCTTTGTGGACGGTGGTCCAAAGCAAACCGTCGACGCGGTATCGTCAACTGCGGAGGCCGATAACGAGCAAGCGCCTTCGATCGCGCCCCCTATAGACTTGGCTGCGGCGATTGAGGAGGCGGCTCAAGTGCTGGGGGAGACCCGGCTCATGCCGCATCCAGCAGTCCTTCTGGAGAACTTGTCTCAGCAGCAGAAGGACCAAGTACCGACCATTGTCTACTCAGCCCACGGTTTCAACGCCGAGGGTCAGTCCACAGTGACCCTTAACCAGCAGCAGTTAGGCGCAGGTCAGCGGGCAGGGTTGATTGAGGTAAGGGAGATTCTGCCGGATAGCGTAATTTTGAAAATCAATGGCGTGGTATTCCGGCTTCGCGCTCTGAACACCTGGGTCAATCTTTAAGCCGCACTTCGGTCTTTCGCCCGCTGGGCTCTCAGATCGTCTTGCAGGTGATGATCGTGGAGGCGGGTCTCGTTTGATTTGACGCAGCTTCTACAGCGGGGTCAATCGTCACTGGGTGTGTGGATTCGCGCGTCGTCGGCAGGCAGCAAAAACGCGCTCATGGCGTCATGGACCTCGCGCTGCCGAAGGAAGGGTGTCAGACGCTGGCTCATAACGTCATTGGCAAATAGCGGGACATTGGCTCCAGTATGCTCTTCGCTGAAGCCATTATTAGTCGCGTAGTTGATTCGCATCATCCCTCCTTCAGGGGTCTCCACGCGCGCGGTCAATCCCGGAGAGTAGATGGGTATGGGATAGCCGGAATAAAGACTGGGCTCGGGCAGGATCTGGGCGGCCTGAGCATGATCAGCGGTGACAAGAATGCCCGTTGCGGGGTTTTGAGAGGCAAACTGCATGGCTAGTATCAGTGCTTCTTCAAGTTGCTCTATTTCCCCAATTGAACCGCAGGGGTTGCGTTTGTGCGACTCCTTGTCGATGGAGGCTGACTCGATCATCAGGAAAAACCCACGATGGTTATCTTTAGAGAGGTGTTCAATCGCTAGGCGGGTCATGCTGGCTAGGGACGGGGTTCCCGCGTAGTCGGGATTGGCTTCGCAAGCCATTGGCTCGGGTTCTTCAGCGTCGCCGAGGTAATCCGATAAATGATGTAACCAGCTTGTCTCGGTCTCCTCGCCAGACCGCGCATCAGTGCCTTGCCACCGTACCTCAAGAGTCTCTTCATCAAAGGTACCCAGAATCGGTTTGTCGAGAGAGACAGAGTCCAGGTCGGTTTCGCGATCCAGAAGGCGATAGCCCCGGGCGGTGGCCATTTCTGCGACCGTCTCGCCATCGATAGTGTTTTGCCGCAGGAACTTAGTGCCCCCGCCCAGCAGTACTTGGGCGCCGCTGTTAACCAGCTGTTCGACGATGGATCCTGGACCGCCGTTATCCCGCGCATCGCTGAGGCAGGCGGGCTGCGGTATGCCGTAATAGGTGCTACCCAGCACTTCCTCGGGGCCTTCGCAGCTTCTTGCCGACACATGCGCTAGGAAAGACGCCGGTGTCGCATCGGTCAGCGATGACGTCGTGACTAGCCCGACCCTGAAGCCGCTGCTGAGCGCTCGTTCGGCGATGGTGGTCAGATCGTTGTCTTCAATATCGGTGGCAATCCGACCGACCTGAGTGACGCCGCCGGTGGCCAGTGATGTCGCAGTGTTGGCGGAATCAGCCACGTACAGCGGTTGTCCCTGTTCGGAGACGGTTTCCACTTGCACCGATGCCCGATACGCCATTGTGTCGAGAATCAATTTCCCGCTCATGCCTGCCAGATAGTTGCGGCCCATGGTGACATGCTGATCGTCGAATCCGTCTCCAATGATGAGGATGAGGTTGCGGCTGCTCGAGGCTGTCTCAGCGTGGGCGATGAGAGCAGGGGCCAGAACGACGATCAGGCAAAGAAATTTGTGCATAGGGCGAGTTGTCATCGGAAGATTGCGGAGAATAGTCTTGCGCGGCCAGATTCTCAATCAGTCCCTGCCCCCGACCGGTGGGCTTGGGCATCGACGTGTGGCACACTCTTGCCAAACACCCGCTGAGGAAACCGACCCATGACTGGACGTGCCAGCCGACTCTTTATTGCCCTGACATTGCCTTTGCTGTGCAGCGCGCCCGCATTAGCAGACGATTTTTCGGGGGCTGACACCGCCTGGATGCTGACTTCCACCGCTTTGGTTTTGTTTATGACGATTCCCGGCCTGTCTCTTTTTTATGCGGGATTGGTACGGGTTAAAAATGTGCTGTCGGTGCTCATGCAGTGCTTTGCGCTGACCGCACTCATGTCGGTGTTGTGGTTCGTTATTGGCTATACCCTCGCTTTCGGGTCAGCTGGCGTCGAGCAGGGCCCGTGGATAGGTGATTTGGGCAATCTCTTTCTTGCGAAAGTGACGATGGACAGCGTGAGCGGCACCATCCCTGAAACGCTGTTTGTGATGTTCCAGTTGACTTTCGCTGTCATCACCCCGGCCCTCATTGTCGGCGGATTTGCGGAGCGCATGCGCTTTTCTGCCATGCTGATCTTCAGTTCTCTCTGGTTGGTGTTGGTGTATGCACCCATTTGCCACTGGGTATGGGGGGGAGGCTGGCTGGGCAATATGGGGCTTCAGGACTTTGCGGGAGGCTCTGTTGTGCATATTACTGCCGGGGTGGCTGCGCTGATTGCGGCCACTTCATTAGGCGGCAGGAGGGGGTTTGGCACAACGGCCATGCCTCCTCACAATCTCACCATGACAGTCACAGGGGCAGGGATGCTGTGGGTTGGCTGGTTTGGCTTCAATGCGGGCTCGGCGGTGGCTGCAGACAGCAGTGCCGCTATGGCAATGTTGGTGACGCACCTCTCGGCGGCATGCGGTTCGTTAGCATGGATGACCATGGAATGGGTTCGCCACGGCAAGCCCTCAGTGTTGGGCATTGTCACAGGCATGGTGGCTGGACTGGGAACGATTACACCCGCATCGGGATCAGTAGGGCCGGCAGGTGCGGTAGTGATCGGGCTTTCTGCGGGCGTGGTCTGTTACTTCGCAACGATTACGCTCAAAAACCGACTCAATATTGACGACAGCCTCGATGTTTTCCCGGTTCATGGGGTCGGCGGCATGCTCGGACTGCTGATGGCAGGTATTTTCTGTTCGCCAGCGCTGGGGCTCTTTAGCGGCAACGGTTTTTCTGATGGTGTGACGAGCATTGGTGGTCAGTTGGGAATTCAGCTTACCGGGATTGTCGCCACCTTCGTCTACACCGCGATTGTGAGCTGGGTCCTGCTGCGCGTTGTTAATATGATTGTTACGGTGCGGGTGGATCAGGAGGATGAAACCGCGGGGCTCGACATCGTTTTACACGATGAACGCGGTTACGACCTGTAGCAGCCTGTTAGCTCAGCTGGCTTTCAGCACAACCAACACGCCCAGCTTTTCCATTGCGGCAGTGCTCTGTTCGATTTCCCACACGGTGAGGGGGTGATCTGCCCCCCATTGCTCAGGAAAGCTCATAGTCAGGGTCTCTTCGTCGGCAGACACACTCAGATCCGGCAACGTTTCCACAGCCTCAACGTGCTTCAAAATCACCGCGAGGCGCAGTAACACCATCATTCTTGACACGGTGCGCCGTTTGCGTGGGGCGATCGGCTGCAGAACCTCGGATCTCACTTTGCCCTTTAGGCCAGTGATCAGCGTGGCCATCACTTCCTGATCCTGCTGAGCGAAGCCGGGTAGGTCCGTGTTGAGCACCAGATATGCAGAATGCAGAGAGTAGTTTTTTTGTGAGATGGCGACACCGATCTCATGGAGGGCTCCCGCCCACTCAAGTAGCTCGAGGTCGCCATCTTTCAGCTGCCAGCTGGCCCGCGTCGCCTCGGCTAACAGCGCCACCCGATGAGAAACCAAGTCGGCAATAGTCTGGTCAACAGAATACCGCTGTTGCATTGCTTTGATTGTGCGCTTTCGCACATCCTCATGGCTGAATCGTCCTATGAGGTCGTAGATCACGCCCTCGCGCAGCGCGCCGGTAGATGTGCGCATAAGGGGCACTTGCAGGCCGTCAAAAATGCCCGTGGTGATGGCGAGTCCCGCTGTGACGACGCCTTTACGAGTGTCGCTGAGCCCAGCGAGATCAATGTCATTAAAGTGGTCAAATTCAAGTAGCTGTTGCCGCAACCGCGTCAGGCAATCTCGGTCGATTCCGTCCTCCCGCCAGCCGGCGGTGATAATCAGACCCTCGATCGCACGCAGGGTGCCTGATGAGCCTACCGCTTCTTGCCATGACTCACTGTGGTAGTTGCGCCGAATGTGCGAAACCTCTATCCGCGCTCTGTGGTAAGCAGCGTCAAATCCCTCCTTGGTGATATATCCATCCGGGAAAAAGGCCTCTCCATAAGAGACGCAGCCCATTTGCAGACTCTCAAGGCGCAATGGCTCAAAGCGCTGGCCTAAAATGAACTCAGTGCTGCCGCCACCGATATCAACCACCAGCCGGGTGTCCTCGTCATCTGACAAGGTATGAGCCACACCCAAATAGATCAGGCGGGCCTCTTCGCGACCGTAGATCACTTCGATGGGTGCGCCCAGAATCTGTTCTGCAGGTTCAATAAAATCTTGACGGTTTTTGGCACGTCGCAATGCATTGGTGCCAACGATTCGCAGCTTCGCTGGGGCCGTACTGTCGATGAGTTGCTTGAATCGCTCGAGACAGGCGAGGCCGCGTTCGATCGCACCTTGGGTGAGTATTGCAGCGCTGGATGTTTCGCCCAGCTGTACCTTTTCGGCCAAAGCCTGCACGGGCCGTAATTCACCAAATTCGGATTTGGCAATCATTAGATGAAAGGAATTGCTGCCAAGGTCGATCGCAGCGAGGAGCGGCTCTGAGCTGTGCAGGTTGTCACCCATGCTGCTGACGCCTCGCTGCGTTGCAGTCGCGCTCGGTGCGAATCGTTGTAATAGTTAGTGGCCTCTCATGAGTGATATTGGCGTGGGGCTCTTGCGGTGAGGCGGGTCATCAATTCGTAGCCGATGGTGCCGCTATGTCGAGCCACTTCGTCAATCTGGGGCTGATCTCCCCATAAAGTCACTGGAGTGCCAAGTGAGATATCCCCGCAGTCGGTGACATCCACTGTCAACATGTCCATAGAGACACGCCCGGCCAGCGGCGCGATGTGGCCATTGATACCGACCGGTGTGCCATCGGCGGCGCCCCATGGATAGCCGTCTCCGTAACCCACTGGGACCGTAGCGACAACACTGTCTCGTTGGGCGGTCCAACGCCCACCATAGCCAACCGATTCGCCCCGGGGGACGCTGCGCATAGCGATCACTTCACTTATCAGCTGCATTGCTGCTTGCAGGGGCTGCTCCGCCTCTAGCCCAGTTACCTGACCACCGTAAAGCGCATAACCAACCCTGACCCAATCGCTGTGTGAATCCAGGGCCAAACGGCTCGCGGCGGAATTGTGCAGGCTGACTTCCTCCCCCCATGCTCCTGCAAGCTCGCCCCACTGCTCCTGTTGTAACAGCGTCAGGGATGCCTCGGGGTCCTCAGCTGAAGCCAAATGGGACATTGCCGTTAAGTGTTGGACGCCAGAGCCTTGCAGGGATTCCCTTGCCCAAGCGAGCTCTTCGGGTCGAAACCCCAGACGATGCATGCCGGTATCGATCTTGATCCAAGCATGCGACAAATTGCTGCCAGACGCCTGGCACCACTCTACTTGTTCCTCACAATGCACAACCGGCCACAGATCGAGCTTACAGATCAGGGCAAGGTCGCTGGCTGAATGGGGCCCTTCGAGAATAAGTAGTGGTTTGCTGATGCCGGCCTCGCGCAGCAGGACGGCTTCTTCAGTGAAAGCGACCGCAATCGCATCCACGTCGGGCTCGATATGCGTTGCCACAGGCACCGCGCCATGGCCATAAGCATCTGCTTTGACGACAGCCATAAATTTTTGGGTCGCCAATCGCGCACGCAGTGTCGCGATATTGGCGCTGATGGCCCCGAGGTCGATATGAACCACTGTAGCGCGTGACATCAGGGGCTGCTAAAGCGGTGCTGTTGAAACAGTTTCTGCGCCGCGGACCAGCGAGCGCCTGGAAGGCCATTACCAACCGGGCTGCCATCGATTGATATGACGGGCGCGAGCTCTTTGGTTGAGGAGCTCAGCCATACCTCTTGCGCATTCATCACTTCATTGCGACTCACAGGACGAACTTCTACGGGCCAGTTGGTATGTGCCTCGATCAGCTCAAGGCACTGCCGCCGTGTGACGCCCGGGAGCTTCTGGTGATCGAGTTCGGGCGTCAGTATTTTGTCTTGCGATACAACAAACACGTTGCAGGCTGCCGCCTCAGTCAGTTCGTCACGCTCGTTAAATAACAGTACCTCCTCGGCGTCCTCTGCTACCGCTTCCATCATATGCAGCACATTACCCAACAGTGCGGTCGATTTGATATGACATCGTCCCCAGCGCTGATCTTGACGAGTTACGGTCTTGAAGCAGGAGGCGGTTTCCGGGGAACCATCTGAAGGCGGGCTGATTTCGAAGGCGTAAGCAAAGACAGTGGGCTTGCTCTGTTCAGGAAAAGCATGCTGACGCTTTTCTGCCACCCCCCTCGTGAGTTGCAGGTAGATCCCCAGATCACCTCCGCCATTGCGCGCCACTACATCCTTGAGTAACAAGATTAATTCAGCGTCGCTGTGAGGCGAAGACAGCGCGATACCGTCCATAGACTGATGGAGTCTCTCAATATGATAGGACATCGCCACCATTTTGCTGTCGTAACAGGGGATCACTTCGTAGACGCCATCGCCAAACAGGAACCCTCGATCCATTGGAGAGATCTGCAATTCCGACAGTGGGGCGTACTTCCCGTTGAGATATCCCACAGTCATGGTGATTTCTCCGCTTTCAATAAGGCCTGCACGGCCTTAACCAGATCCTGTCCCTCTGCCACAGCAAAGCCGTCCTCGGTAGGGGTTGCCTCGCCTGTGACGCCGTCGATCGCGCCTTTGGAGACCAGGTAGTCAAGATCGGACTGAATGTCTGGTAAGGCGTCATGGGCGATGCCCGCCAGCCAGTCGGTTACCCTGCAAAGCGCATAGGCAGCCCAGTTAGATACATCAGCGACGATCAGTTCCTGACAACGACTGACGGCCGGCTTGATATTCAGCGAAGAGAGGCTTTCCAGCACGTTACCCATCCCAAGTTCATTGCCACCATCCCCAATGGCAATGGTAGGGCAGTTAGCTTGGCTAAGGTAGGGCTCCGCCTGACTGCAGCGACCGGATATATCTTCTCCCGCCATGTTGTAACAGCGCCCATCTGCCGCTGCCCCTGGCCTTTCTATGCTGATCACGAGCGAAGGCGGATGCTTTTGATATAGCGCCGCTGCCGCTTCACGCGTTTCTTCTTGAGCGCCAGGTGGGATGCTGACGCAGGAGAAGTCATCCAGCAGGGCACTGACAACCGTCGGGTCGGAAAGGATAACTGGGTCGCTATGATGCCTCCGACACAGGCGATAGAGGGCCATTGCACCCGCTGGGCCATCGGTCTCAAATGATGTTCCCACCGGGAAGCCCGTCAGGATGTAAACGCGTCCCCTGCATTCCCTGATCTGCTTGGCGGCCCTTAGCAAATAGCCTGGTGCCATCTCCGTGCGCAGCTGTGCCATACCGCGATGGTTATGCCGGACGAGGAGTGACTCAATCGCCTCGGAGGCAGCAATGGGGTCAGACGACGTCACGGAGGCGAGTCTCGACGTAGTGTTGCTCAAGCCAACTGATTCGATCTGCCTCATCAGGGCGGCATGCGGCGAAACGCACCTTTTGGCCGGGCCTGGCTTGTGCAAGTCGAAGACAGTCGCTGGCGATGACGGCCCCGGGTTTTGGATAGCCACCTACGGTTTGTCGGTCATTCAACAGAATGATGGGGTTGCCATCCGGAGGCACTTGAATAGCACCATAGCAGGTGGCCTCTGAGAGCAGCGCTGTCAACCCAGATTGCAGCTTGGCTCCGCTGAGCGTCACTCCCATCCGGTTGGCCTTGGCGGTCACAATAAATTCATCTGCTAGAAGTTGCTTGATGGCGGACTCGGCGAATTCAGCGTATTGGAAGCCCGCCACAAATCTAAGCCACAGTATCCCGGTCGATGCGGGGGCATGGAGTTTTGGGTCCTCTAGGCCGGTTTCTGTTTGATTCGGCCCGACGGGGAGGGTATCACCGTCCTGTAGGAAGCGCCCGCGCAGCCCGCCAATACGCTCTCGAGGCGACGTGCTGCGGCTGCCCAGTTGCGGCGGCGTGGCGACTCCACCCGACACATGTAGGTAGCTGTAGACACCTTCGGCCGTCGCTTTAATTGCGATCGTTTGACCGGCTCTGACAGTCAGTGGCTCTCTCAAATGGATCTCACTTTGGTCGACCGTGACACAGACAGGGGCGCCGGTAACGGCCATGCGGCAAGTGTCAGCAGGTGTGGCGGCGAAATCTGCATAGGCCATTTCTATTGCGGCCTCGTCCTGATGGTGCCCGAGCTGATGTTGACCGCTGAGCAAAGCCAAGCGATCCATAGCGCCTGAAGGCGGGATTCCCAAATGGAGCGCACCGGCTCGACCGCTATCCTGAACGCTGCTGGCAATTCCTGATCGATGGATCTTTAGGGAACTCATGAATTTCCCTGGGTCATCAAACGAAAATCTGCCTCATTGATGGGCTCGAATCTTACGGTCATGCCAACCGATAGCACAGAGGGCGGAGCGTCGTTCAGGTTGAAGAGCGCTTTGGGGCAGGAGCCAATCAGGCGCCAGCCTCCCGGAGAGTCGCAGGGGTAGACTGCGGTCTGCGAGTCGGCGATGGCCACTGAGCCCGATGGAACCAGAGATCTCGGTGTTGCCAGCCGTGGTGTGGTCAGTTGACTGGGTAGCGTGCCGAGGTAGCAGAACCCGGGTGCGAAGCCGGTCGCGTAAGCGAAATAGGTTGTTTGGGTGTGTGTCGCAATGATGTCATCGATGCTGAGCCCCTTCTCGTGCGCAAGCCATTCCAGATCAGGCGCGACACTGGGGTGGTAGAAAACTGGTAGAACGACGTCGGGCGTGGAATGCCCAGTTAATTCTGAGTCGTGTGGGACGACATTTTCTGCTTGCTCGCATAACCAGGATTCAACGCGATCCCGCTCCAGCTGAGACGGGTTAAAAAATAGAGTGAGGGTGGTATAGCCGATGACGGCATCGATCAGCGAGCCTGCAAATCTGCGCTCAGCCAGTTCTTGGATTAACAAAAGACCCCGCGTCAGCGCCGGGTGAGGTGACTCCGCATATGCCAGCCGCATTGCCGACTCACCAGCAGGGCCCACTTCAAACTGCATTCAGAGGCCGTCCAGAGCCTGGCGGATAGCTTTAATCATTTTGGTAGCCCCGGGCGTGTCGCTGTGAACGCAGAGGGTATCTGCGTCGACCGGGATTCGCTTGCCGCGGGCTGTTCTCAGTTTGTTCTGTGAGATAGCCGCCGCTTGCTTGGCGGCTTCGCTCGGGCTCAACAGGGCGCCAGGCTTGTCTCGGCCCAGCAGTAACCCGCGGCTTGTATAGCCCCTATCGGCAAAGGCCTCGTAGCGGAGTGTCAGGCCATGCTCAACGGCCAGTTGCAGTGTTTTCCGGTCTCGCGGCGTTGCCAGTACCACCAATTCAAGGTCTGAGTGCCAACGGGATACCGCTCGCATAATGTCATTCATCACGCCGGGATCAGCCAGCATCGCGTGGTAAAGCGCCCCGTGGGGCTTCACAAATGTCACCCGGCAGCCGTGTGCTCGGGCAATGCCATCCAAAGCGCCAATTTGGTACTGAATGAGATCAACCAGTTCTTGCCCGCGGAGATCCATCTCTCTGCGGCCAAATCCCTGTTTATCGGGGTAGGAAACGTGTGCGCCAATCTCGGTTTTGTGTCGCCGCGCCAGCTCGATGCAATGACGCATCGTGCTCGGATCGCCCGCGTGACCGCCACAAGCAATGTTAGCAGCGTCAATCAGGGGCATGATGGCTTTGTCATCACCCATCTCCCATCGACCAAAGCTCTCGCCCATGTCGCAGTTCAATGTCAGCTGTTTTGTCATCAGTGGCTCGCCAGCTCAGAGTTTTTGAGGTCGGTGACCAGCATGTGGCCAGGTTCATGGGTAATCGCTAGAGGTAGCTTCGCTGCCTCCAGAGCGACCTGCGGTGTGACACCGCAAGCCCAGAATAGTGGCACATCGGTGTCTTCGAGGGTGACGGCGTCGCCAAAGTCTGGGCGCTCTAGATCCGCGATGCCTATCAGTCCGGGGTCGCCAAAGTGAATGGGCGCGCCGTGAACAGAAGGATATCGTGAGCATATCTGAATCGCTTCAATCGCATCCGCGGCCGACATGGGGCGCATGCTGACCACCATTTTCCCGCTGAACGGACCCGCACTGGCGCAGTCGATCTGGGTGCGATACATCGGCACATTGACCCCCTCGGTGATATTCCTGATCTCAATATCTGCAGCGATGAGCGCCTCCTCGAAAGAGAACGAGCACCCCAAAGCAAAAGCCACCCAGTCGTCCTGCCAGAGATCGACGATGTCGTGTCGCTGCTCGGTCATTATGCCTTCGCGCCAGACACGGTACTGCGGCACGTCGGTGCGGATATCGATGCCTGCCCCAAGTCTGGGCAGGGAGAAGTCGCCGGGCTGCTCGCTGACAGCTAGGAGAGGGCAGGGCTTAGGGTTCTGCCGACAGAAGGTTTCAAAGTGAGCGGCGTCGTCGCTGGGCAGTATGACGATATTGCACTGCACAAATCCCGGGGCCAGTCCGGAGGTCTGCCGGGTGAACTCTGAAGTCCTGCATTGGGCTCTGATTTCAGCGCCCGTCAAACTCTGCTCCACCGCTACCATCTTGGTCTCGAACTTGTATAGTGACTGCGAATAATACGCCCAAAAGAGGGGGACGCCATGCCGCATTTTTCTGCTTTCGCCGCTGAAACGCCGGATCGCCCAGCCTACATTATGGCTAATTCCGGAGAGGTGGTGACCTACTCTGAGTTGGATCGCCGCTCAAATCAGATCGCGCACCTCTTACGGGCTTCCGGTGTGAACCGGGGCGATCACATAGCGCTCATGATGAAGAACTGCGTGGAGTTTTTGCAAGTCGCGCAGGGCGCGCTTCGCGCCGGTATTATCTTCACGCCAATCAGTACTCATCTCAAGCAAGATGAGACCGCTTATATCATTGCCAATTGCAAGGCCAAGTTGTTTGTTGCCTCCGCAAGTCTCGCTGACGTCGCCACTGAGGCCGTTGCCGCCTCTAGCGGGCTGGGGCGCTGTTTGTCTGTTGGCGGTGATATCGAAGGCTTCGAGCGACTGGACGAGCAACTGGCGAGCCTGCCTGAGACGCCCATAGAGGACGAGTTTTTGGGCGCGCCTATGCTCTACTCGTCCGGCACCACGGGCAAGCCAAAAGGGGTGTATTGGGAGCCCCATGCGGAGAGTATTCACACCGAACATCCCTTGTCGGGCAGCGTTGGTGCCTTCTTCGGATTTGGGGTCGACACGGTGTATCTGTCGCCGGCGCCGCTGTATCACGCGGCACCTTTGCACTACAACATCATGGTACTCGGTCTCGGCGGCACCTCCTTGATCATGGAGCATTTCGATCCCGAGCAATCGCTATCACTGATTGAGCGATACAAGGCCACTCATAGCCAGTGGGTGCCCATTATGTTTGTTCGCATGTTGAAGCTCCCCGATAACGCTCGCACGCAATACGACCTCAGCTCCATGAAGTGCGCCATTCACGCGGCAGCACCCTGCCCGATAGACGTCAAGGAGGCGATGATCAACTGGTGGGGACCGGTGATTGTCGAATATTACTCGGGTAGCGAGGGTAACGGTTTCACCATTATTGACTCCGCAAACTGGCTCACTCACAAGGGGTCAGTAGGACAAGCGATTATTGGGGAGCCAAGGATCCTTGGTGAAAATGGCGAGGTGCTTGGCCCGAGCGAAATCGGCGACGTCTATTTTGCCAACAGTCGACCATTCGAATATTTCGACGAGCCTGAGAAAACCAAAAATGCGTTCAATGAGCAAGGCTGGAGCACGATGGGGGACGTGGGTTATCTGGACGAAGAGGGGTTCCTGTACCTGACCGACCGCAAGAACTTTACCATCATCACAGGTGGGGTAAATGTTTATCCTGCTGAGATCGAAGGGCTTTTGATCTCCCACAACAAAGTGGCTGACGTGGCAGTGTTTGGCATTCCACATCCCGAATTTGGGGAGGAGGTGATGGCAGTGGTTCAGCCACTCGACTGGGCTGATGCGACTGACGAGACCGAGGCGGAGCTGATCGATTGGATGCGGGAGCGCCTTTCGAGTGTGAAGGTGCCAAGGAGAGTGGATTTTCTTGAACAATTGCCGCGGATGGATAACGGTAAGCTCTATAAGCGACATTTGCAGGACGCCTATCGTGACGCGATGTGACTTTCGCACCTGTCAAGCTTTTAAGCAGTGGCGAGAGCCTCTATTCTAGGTAGCGCTTATCGATGCATAGTCAGCGTAGTGAAGGAGCGGTAATTGGCCAGTAAGTCTGAGTTGCGGCAGCTAGAGGATCATATGGATCTAGCCGAGTCCTATGAGGGCTGGCTATCAGCGGCCCGCGACCACGATGCTTTGACCGGTAAAGCAGAGTGGCGAGAAGAAGAACCCTCAGAGCTCTATGATCATGCGCAAATTCGCTATCGATTGGATCGGCTGCGCAAATTCCGCAAACAAAAAGACTGGACCGGTCTGCTGTATGCACTCAATGAAGGCATTCACGGCAACATGGGGGGCATGGGCAAAAGTGTTCTCTATCGACAGGCAAAGTCAGGCACCAAGGTACTTGTAGAAAAGTACATTCAGGAGATCGACGAGGCGTTGAGGCTGCTGGCTGAATTGCCAGACGAGGTCATCCCCACCCAGCAGAAGCTCGATTTCTTCTATCGTAGTAATGTCTGTTACGGGCGCTCCGCATTGATGCTCAGCGGTGGTGGCGTACTGGGCTTTTTGCATGTGGGTGTGGTCAGCGAGTTACTTCGACAAGGCCTCCTGCCGAGGGTGATTTCCGGCTCCAGCGCGGGCGCGATTGTGGCGGCGGCGCTCGCTGCCTATTCGGATGAGGAAATGGTGGAGCTCGATCTGGTAGGGATGATGGAGTCCGGGGATGGCGGGAGTAAGGGCATCATCGGTCATCTGGTCTCGAGTATGGGTAGCCGACTGACGGCGGAGGATACCGAAAAGTTGATCGCTGCTACGATTCCGGATCTGACTTTTGGCGAAGCCTATGCCAAAACGGGGCGTCAGGTCAGTATAACGGTGGCGCCCGCTGAGCCGCATCAGCGATCTAGACTGCTCAATGCTGTGTCATCACCCAATGTCTACTTGCGGTCGGCGGCCATGGCGTCTTGCGCGATTCCCGGTGTTTTCCCGGCAGTTATGTTGCAGGCGAAGAACGAACGGGGCGAGGCTCAGCCTTATTTGCCCGCTCGACGATGGGTTGACGGCTCTGTTGCGGACGATCTGCCGGCTAAGCGGTTGTCACGCTTGTTTTCGACCAACCATTACATTGTGAGCATGGTTAACCCGATCGCGAGAGCATTTCTCCCGCGGGATGACAGGACTCGACCGCTTAGACAGGCCGCTACGTCCTTGGGCATGGGTATTGGTAGGGAGATGTTGAATTTCTACCGGGGTGTCGCCAAAAAATATGGCGATAATTGGCCGAAATTCAATATGATGATGCACAGTGTTCATGCGTTACTGGATCAAGAATACTCGGGCGATATTAATATCGTGCCTAAGTTCCGCCTGCAAAATCCGTTGAACCTCATCACTCAACCCAATGAGGAAGAGCTGCGCCAGTTAGTCAAGGAGGGCGAGCGTGCCACCTACAGCCGAATTGAACCGATTCGGCGATGCACGCAGATTTCCAGAACTTTGGAAGAGATTCTGCACCGGTTTGAATACGGTGACTTGAGGCCAGCGCCGGGTACCTATCGTCGGCCCAAGAGCTCACGGCGCCGGCCGCCGCCCACTGCGGCACAGAAGAAAGCCTTACGCTCAGAGT
>JACETJ010000127.1 GCA_013911345.1 Congregibacter sp. | reverse complement strand
CCTTGTCGCGGGTTGTGGGGTTGTTCTCACAGCGTGGTTACAACATTGAGACTCTCAACGTGGCTCCGACTGACGATCACTCACTGTCGAGATTGACTGTGACCACGACGGGCGACGACCTCAAGATTGAGCAGATCACTAAGCACCTCAATAAAATTGTAGATGTGGTGAAGGTGGTTGACCTGACTGAGGGCGCGCATGTTGAGCGGGATACGCTGCTGGTCAAAGTACGGGCAGTCGATGACCAGCGTGATGAGGTCAAGCGCACGGCGGAAATTTTCCGCGGCCAGATTATCGATGTGGGCCCCACAACCTACATTGTGCAGCTCACCGGACCCTCTGAAAAATTGGACTCCTTTTTACAGGCGCTCGGCGAGACCGAGGTGCTGGAAGTGGTGCGCTCGGGCGTCGCGGGTATGGCGCGCGGAGAAAAAGTGCTATCACCGTGACCGCGGCAAAGGCCCAACGTTTCTTTGATGAGGCAGTGCGTTGGCTCAATCGCGGTGACGTCGCGCGAGCGTTGTCGGTTGCGACGTCTGGATTGTTGCAGTTTCCACAACACCCCCCTTTGTTGACAATCGCCGGCGTCGCGCAGTTACAAAGAGGGAAGGTAGAGCTCGCTGAAAACCTGCTCTCAATGGCACATAAGTTGGCTCCAGACTATGCTGACGCGATTTACAACCTCGGGTTTATTCTGGAGCGAAAGGGCGATTTGCCAGGAGCGATTTCCTTATATCGGGACACACTCGCGTGTCAGCCTAAACATCTCCCAGCGATGTTTAACCTCGGTAATGTGCTAAAAGCCCTTGGGGATCTTGCCGCCGCGGAGAGTTGTTACCGACAGATACTAGAGGTTGGCCCGCACCCGCAGGCATTCAAAAACCTTGGCATTTTGGCTCTCGACGATGACAGGCATATCGACGCAGAGGAGTACTTTCGCGCAGGGCTGGCACTTGCAGAAGATCCGGACATAGAGGCGTATCTTGGTTTTACTCTGCTCGCGCAGGAGAGATTTGCCGAGGGTTGGCAGTATTACGAAGCCAGATTGACAGCCAAGTCGCCAAAAATGCTCCCTGCGCTGGCTGACAAGCCATTATGGGATTTCAAGGCCGCCGACACGGTGCTTGTTTGGACTGAAGAAGGCATTGGTGATGTGGTGATGTTTGCCAGTGTTTTGAACCATATTCTCGATCACTGTGCTCGCGTCCTTTTGGTGGCTGATCCACGGCTACACGCGCTGTTTTCCCGATCTTTTTCTTCAAACCTATCGCTTTATGGAGCCTATTCTGAGGTGCCGATCGATGAGATTGACGCGCAGGTGGCATTGGCATCGTGTATCGGTCCGTATAGAAAAGCTGGTGATCAGTTTTCGGCATTTAGTGGCGATTACTATCTTAAGGCTGACGAGCGCCGGGTAGCCGAGCTGAAGCCCAAGTTGGCAGGACTGGCGCAGGGCAAACCGATTGTTGGTATTTCATGGGCCTCCATCAATAAAGAGACAGGTTCGGATCGCTCGATCGCATTGGCGCAACTGGTGGCTGCACTGGATCCGGTGGTAAATTTTCTTGTGAATCTCCAATACGGTGATGTCGTAGCTGATGTAGATGGCTTATCGGAGCGAGGCGTGGTTCTTCATCAGGAGGAAAGTGTCGATGTTACTCATGATATCGATGGACTAGCCGCTCTCATTGCAGCGTGCGATATCGTCGTCAGTATTGATAATTCAACCGTGCACGTTGCCGGTGCCTTGGGTGCCAAGCAGATCATCTTGTTGCCTAAACCTTGCAACTGGAGGTGGGGTATTGAGCGAGATACCAGTGTGCTCTATGGGAAAACCATGTTGCTGAGGCAGCAAAGTCGAGGTGACTGGTCATGTTTGGCTCAGCTGCCATTGCTGATCACTGAGTCACTCCAATGACATTATTCCCCGCCACAAAAAAAGGGGCCAGCAGGCCCCTTTTTTTGTTCTCAATAGTGATCAGAGCAGCGGCGCAATCACCAAGCTCACGATCGCCATGACGTTGATCAAGATGTTCATCGACGGGCCAGACGTATCCTTGAAAGGGTCACCTACCGTATCGCCCACTACTGCCGCAGCGTGAGTATCTGAACCCTTGCCGCCAAGGTTGCCTTTTTCGATAAACTTTTTCGCGTTATCCCATGCGCCACCGGCGTTAGCCATCATCAGTGCCATCAGTACGCAGCCGAGCAATCCTCCAGCCAACAAGCCCCCTAGCGCCGTTGCGCCGAGCCCCAAGCCCACGATAACGGGCGCGAATACTGCGATTGCTCCGGGCAGGACCATGCGCCGCAATGCGGCAGTCGTGGCGATATCAACGCAACGGGCCGTATCCGGCTCGGCATTGCCCTCAAGCAAACCCGGTATCTCACGGAACTGGCGCCGAATCTCGTTAATCATGTCAAATGCCGCATCACCGACCGCGGTCATGGTGATCGAGGCGATTAAGAAAGGGATCGCCCCGCCTATGAACATGCCGATCAGCACCATGGGATCTGACAGCTTCAGCGAGAAGTCGGGATTGTTGACGGTGACGGTTTCAACGAACGCCGCGATAATGGCGAGCGCCGCAAGCGCGGCTGCGCCAATAGCGAAGCCCTTTCCAATTGCTGCGGTTGTGTTGCCCACTTCATCCAGGCCATCGGTAATACTGCGCGTCTCTTCACCCATGCCTGCCATTTCGGCGATGCCGCCCGCATTGTCGGCGACAGGACCATAGGCATCGATTGCCATGGTAATCCCGACGGTGGCCAGCATGCCCACGGCGGCAATACCCACGCCGTACAAGCCGGCTAGCTGGGTTGATACGAAGATAATAGCCGCGAGAAATAGCACTGGGGCCACAACCGATTGCATGCCAACGGCAAGGCCGGTGATCATGACAGTGGCAGGTCCGGTCTCACCTGATTTGGCGATGGTACGCACTGGCTTTCCGCCGGTGTAGTACTCGGTAATCAGGCCAATGGCAATGCCACCTACGGCACCGGATACCACAGCCCACCATGTATTGCGGTCGATTCCCATCATGTCTGCCAAAAACCACGCCATGGCAATAAAAATAATGGGTGCTCCCAGTGTGCCGCTGCGCAATGCGGCTTCCGGTGCCGCAGAGGAGCGCAAGCGAACGATTAATATGCCCGCGACAGATGAGATGAGACCGATGCTAGCTAGAGCAAGGGGGAATGCCATCATGGCGCTCTGATTATCAACGGTGAATTCGTTCGTAATCGCCATGGTAGACGCGATAGCAATACAGGCAATCATGGATCCGCAATAGGATTCAAAGATATCTGACCCCATGCCAGCGATATCACCCACGTTATCTCCGACGTTATCGGCAATAACGCCCGGATTTCGCGGGTCGTCTTCCGGAATGCCGGCTTCGATCTTCCCAACCAGGTCTGCACCAACATCGGCAGATTTTGTGAAAATACCGCCACCCACACGTGAGAAAAGTGCGACCACTGAGCCACCCATGCCAAATCCATGAATCGCATGGGCAGTGTGGGGATCGCCACCAAAGTAATAGTACAAACCGCCGAGGCCAATGAGTCCTAGAGAAGCGACGCAAAGACCCATGATGGAGCCACCGTAGAACGCAATATTCAGGGCCGAAGCCGCGCCGTGTTGATTCGCTGCAACGGCAGTGCGGACATTAGCCTTGGTGGCGGCATACATGCCGAGATAGCCAGCCGTGGCGGAGGACACTGCACCTGCAACGAAGGCAATGGCGGTGTTGGTGCCCAGTGGCGAGACAAGAATGCCGACTACGAGCACAGCCGCAAAGGCAAACAGCATCTTGTATTCACGGTGCATGAACACCATGGCGCCAAGGTGAATCTGGTCTGCGATGCCGCGGACCTTCTCTCCACCCGCTTCATAGCGGGACATTATGTTGTAAATCACGAACGCAATTGCGAGGCCTACCACCCCGAGAATGGGGGGCAAAGTCAGGTCAAAGCTCATAGGACATCCTGGTGAGTAGTGTTCCAAATTAGGTGGGGGGCAAGTCTAACGACGGACTCGGTCCCTATCAATGGCATTCTGATGCGTTCACGTCCATAACCGAAGATAAAGTTGCTCATGAGTCTTCAGTCAGCGGACGAGATCGCTTTCATGCCTGTCATGTAGCCGCGGAGCTTGGCACCCACGACTTCTACTGAATGCGAGCGGATCTCTGCATTCACATCGATCAGCCGGCGGTTATCGACCCCATTGTCGGCTGATACGCCCGCCCCGATGACGTCGGTATCAAGGCTTGCAACGAGGGGTTTTAGCAACGGGCGCGCAGCCTGATCAAATAAGTAGCAGCCGTATTCCGCGGTATCAGAGATCACCACATTCATTTCATACAGCTTTTTGCGCGCGATCGTGTTGGCAATCAAAGGTGTTTCATGCAGTGACTCATAGTAAGCAGACTCTTCGATAATGCCCGCAGACACCATGGTTTCATAGGCGAGCTCTACGCCAGCTTTGACCATGGCAGTCATGAGTATGCCCTGGTCATAGTAGGTCTGCTCATCAATTGGATCGTCGGTAATGTCCTGCAACTCAAATGGTGTGCCGTTGGTTTCCGACCGCCACTTCAGCAAGTTGGCGTCGTCGTCCGCCCAATCCGCCATCATGGTGCTGGAGAAATGCCCAGACATAATGTCGTCCTGATGCTTTTCAAACAGCGGCCGTAGAATGCCTTTCATTTCTTCAGCAAGGTCAAAGGCACGAATTTTCGCGGGGTTGGATAGCCTGTCCATCATGTTGGTGATGCCGCCCTGCTTAAGGCCTTCGGTAACGGTTTCCCAGCCATATTGCACCAATTTGGCGGCATAGGCTGCGTCGACTCCCAGTTCGACCATTCTGTCGAAGCACAGCAGCGAGCCTGTTTGTAGCATGCCGCACAGAATCGTTTGCTCCCCCATCAAGTCTGACTTCACCTCAGCAATAAATGATGACTCGAGTACGCCAGCCCGATGCCCGCCGGTGCCGGCGGCATAGGCTTTTGCCAGCTCCAGACCATGTCCTTGGGGGTCATTCTCAAGGTGCACAGCGATCAAAGTAGGCACACCGAACCC
>JACETJ010000126.1 GCA_013911345.1 Congregibacter sp. | reverse complement strand
ACTATGTGCTCTTCCACGATTTTGACGCCGCCGGGGGCTTTGGATTCCATGTCTACAACGCGAGAGTGACAGAAGACGAAACTTTCGAAGTCAGACTGGGCGGCACGTCTAGTCGGTTTGATTGGTCGATTGGCGCTACGCAGGTTGAGTTGTCCTCTAAAGCGCATGGCGGTTTCTACGATCAGTATTTTGGCGACATGTTTGGCGGCGGGCCTGGTTATTGGTTCCCCGATATCCGCAATCCGACCACCGCTTTCTCGCTGATCGAGGCGGATACCACCGGCATCTTCGCTTCAGTGGATTTCAGGATTACGGATAACCTGACCGTGATTGCGGAAGTCAGACGTCAGGAAGATGAAATCAACGACCCGAGTGTTAATGCGGCCGCAGGCAAGAATCTGTCTCCCGCAGAGTTCTCTTCAACCCTGCCGCGTGTGGTGATCAAGTATGAGTTGAACGACAACCACATGTTCTATGCGAACTACAGTGAGGGCACGCTGCCCGGTGGCTTTAACCCTGAAGTAGCATCCAAGCTGACAACGCCTGAGCAGATTGCCACCTTTAATGCGGACACGCCGGGGATTGGTGAAACCTTCGAGGAAGAAACCCTCAAGAACTACGAGGCGGGTTGGAAATACGCCTCTGACGATGGCCGGTTAGCCATGAACCTCGCCATTTTCCACATGGAGCGATCAGACCAGGTGTACTCCGGGTTTGGCGTGATTCCGGCTGACGTCACCTGTTCGGGTGACTCGGACGGTGATGGCGTGCCGAACACAGAAACCTGTACGGTCGCTTTCAGCGGTAACGGGACATCCAGTGATATCGATGGTTTTGAAATTGACCTGAGCTATCAAATGTTTGACAGCCTGTCGCTACAGGCCGGCCTGGGTTACACCAAAGCCGAGATCTCGGATTTCCCCGAGAATGGCGACTGTGGTGACTACAACGATGTATTCGGCCCTGGCTTGTCCTGTGTGGGTCAGCAAGCGGCCCGGTACCCCGAGTGGATCGGATCGTTTATCGCCACCTATGACTTCAATACGCCGCTGGGCGGCGCGTATGCCCGAGGTGAGCTGTTCTATACCGGGTCCTACTACGATGAGGTCACTAACCTGACCGAGATTCCCGATGCGACCGAGATCAATCTCCGCGCCGGGGTTCGAATGGACAATGGCATCAGTCTGGAAGCATACGTATCCAACCTGCTGGATGAGGATGCGCCTACGGGTGGCAACAACATTGCCGATACCAGTAAGTATGTCCGTGATACCACTTTTGCCTACAACTTTGCGGTGGAGAGTGTGCACATCCACATGCGCGATCGTCGGGAGTTCGGATTCCGGTTACGGTACGACTTCTAATCGATCTGCGCGCGCGGGATGTCGTGACCGGCATACCGCAGGGCAGCAATACGGAAGGCAGCTCTCGAGCTGCCTTTTTCTTTGATCTCGATGGGATTCGGCCAGTGGCATCGAGGGTAGGTGATACGGCGGTATCGAGTATGGGCAACAAAGCACTATTGAGTGTCTTTAATCTGGGCAATTAAGAGTGGGTAAGTAGACATGAGCATCAAAACCATCAAAACCCTGCACCGTTGGCTCGCCTTTATTCTGGGGATCTTCGTTGTTTTTCAGGTGACCTCCGGCAGCATTGCCGCGGAAAGCCGCCTGCTGATGCAGTGGTTTTACCCTGAGAAGTACCAAGTGGAGGCGGGCGGCATCCCTGCAACCCCCACTCAGATACAGACGACCATGCGTTCGCTGGAACCGGATTTCAATATCGCCCATGTCATGGTGCCACCGCCCAACAGGGCGGATACCGCCTATATCTTGATGGGCGGGAGAAACCCCGAGGATTTGCATGAGTCCAAAATCATGGTCGACTACGATCAGTATCAGCAGCAGATTATTGGGGAGCATCCGCTGATCGAGTCGGGCTGGATCGGCACGATGACGGTCCTGCATCGCTGGATCGTGTTTGGTGAGGCAGGTTTTTATGTGGTCTGCGTGCTGGGGGCGGCCACAGTGTTGATGTGCCTGTCGGGCCTGTTTCTGTATCTCAAGACGAGAAAAACCGCCCGACAACTGCCGTTTATCAATCGCTGTCACCGGTCGCTGGGTGCATTGGCATCGCTATTTCTGATCGTCACCTCGGTCAGCGGTATTGCCATGAGTGCGGTTTACTGGGGGGATCGTGAGGAGAACCTCTCTGTCTTTGCCAATATGATGAACATGGAGTCGGAGCCGGTACACATGGGCCATGATGCCGCCCTGGTTGACCCCGATGCGGCATACAGCACCGCGCAATCGATGCTGTCGACGGACTACCATCTGGCGGCGTATTCCTACGCTGGCCACCACAGCCCCAATTACTGGTTCGCTTTCTTCAATCCGCAGATGTTCCGGCAGGACGTCGTGGTCGATGGTTTCTCAGGGGAGGTGAAGGGGGTCTACGCGGCGGGCAAGACCGAGAGAGGGGAGGGGTTCAGAAACCTTCTCTTGCCGATTCACAGCGGTAAGTATTTTGGCGCGCTTGGCGGCTTTCTGATGACTTTCTTCGGCTTTATTGTGGTGCTGTGGCTGCTCTCAGGCATCATCATGTACATTCGGTCAAAGAGGGCGGCCAGCTGGTAGCGTCACCATTTGCGCCGCCACCATAAGATCGGTCCTGTCACGATCATCAAAATACCCATCACCGTGAGGGCATCACTGACCCAGCGGAACTCGGGGTGAAACACATTCCCGGTGTGGATCTCTATCAAGAACAAATAGAGCGTGGCCGCTTCCAGGTCAGGGTGCTTGAGCGCGTCCGCCTCGAATGTGAATTGGCCCTTGTCTTTGAAAAACCCTCTGCTGTTTTTAACGAATAAACCGTTTTCAGTGAACTCCGCGTCGTAAACGATGCTGGGCAGGCCCACCATCGTTTTCCAGGCTGACTCGCTGTCGCCCTTGACGAAAAACTGTCGTGAGTTAGTGCTGTAGAACACATGGTCAGATGACCTGAATAGCTGCCCCCTCTCGGCACCCAGTTCAGTCTCGGCCGACCAGGAGGCACCGCCATCTCGCGTCTCCAGCACGCCGAATCGCGTGGATATCATCATGTGATTTGGATCGCCGGTAAAGGTGACGACCTGGTCGATCTCCCCTTTCAGAGACTGGTACTGCCAAACCGGTGGCAAGTGCTCACGCTGCACCTCCCGTGCTTCTCCCCACTCGATGAAGGTGAGAATGTGATTAAAAAGGATGCCGGTGACAGAGAGATACAAAATCGGTATCACCCCGAGGATGCCGATGACAGGCGCGTGACTTCGATATAGGCCTGACAAAATGGATCGCCGACGATCGGGCCTAGTCGAAATCCCCACTCGACGCCACCGTCGTTTCAAATACCAGGCGAGAAATCCGGTCAGTGCCAGCACCGACAGGGCGATACCCCCGAAGTCATTAATCCATGTCGACCACTTCCGGGACAGCAGGCCGTAACCAAAATGCAGATCAAACAAAAACCGGTATAGCGTGACGGTCTCAGGCAGACCTGAGATTTTGGGTTGATCAAAATTAAGGTGCTGGATGTTCTCCGGTTGATTGACGTCCAGCGTGAACACGGTGCTGAAATCATCAACACCAATAATGGAGTGAGGCTGGGCGCCAGGTGAGATCATGTTGATGAAATGCCCGTCTAGCGCCAGACGACTGATAGGGCCGCCAAACTCGGGCATTACCCAGAGCCCGTCATCGGTGGCGATGACAACGCGTCGCTGATCGTCCACGTCTATTTTTGCAAAACGCAGGACTTGGGGGTGTTGATCATCGGGGAATTGCAGCGCATCCCATGTAGCACCGCGATTGCGCGTAATCCATAGCCCGCGCTCCGAGCCGCCGATCCAGCTGTTTTCGTCTGCCGGGTCGGCCACGACATAGCGCATCACGGTTGCGGGCAGATACCGCATCATTGATGGAGACAGCCAGTTCTCCGGAACCTCGGTTTGGCGCAGCCAGCGCCATTCATCATGGTCCAGAAAAATACCCGTCACGCCCAAAGCCAGCAGCCACGCACCGGCGATCAGTCCAAGCCAGCGGTGAAAGATCGCCAGCGTGCGTCGATTCATTTTCATCTTATGTTCTTGGCCCTTTTCTTATCATTATGTTTTTCACTGTCAGTCGACATCTGCTCTAGTTAGGCCACGATGCTTGTCTGTTTGGAAAGGTTGGCGGGGTCGCGATCAAGGGCTTGTCCCCAGCTTGCGAATGGGTGTGTTGCCCACGGCGGTGATGGTGGCCTTTTCCTCGGTAAAAAATTCAGCGGCTTGACGCGGCCCATCGCGGCCAATGCCGGACTCTTTGAAGCCGCCAAAGGGCGCGCGCAAATCCCGCGCGAGCGGTGTATTGATCCATAAGGTTCCCGCGTTAACCTGTTGTTGAAATGCCTGCGCCCGGGCGAGGCCACTCGTCCAGCAGTACCCCACAAGTCCAAAGCGGCTGTCGTTGGCGATCGACAGTGCCTCGTCGTCATCATCAAATACCTGAATGCTGACAACAGGGCCAAACACTTCCTCTTGGCACAGTGACAGCTGATTGTTATCGACCTGAAAAACAGTGGGCGCAACAAAGTAACCATCCCCCAGATCGGTGCGTGCCTCTCCCCCGCAGAGCAGCGTAGCGCCCTCTAACTTGGCGCGCTCAATATGGTCCAGCACGCGTTGCCAGTGAGCTTTAAACGCCATGGGGCCGACCTCGGTCTGTGCCTCCAGCGGGTTACCCACGATCAAAGCCTGGGTTCTGGCGACGAAGGCCTCCGTGAAGCGCTCGGCAATCTGTCGCTGCACCAGGATGCGTGACCCTGCAATACAGATCTGGCCGCTGTTACTAAAAATATTGACCAAAGAGCCATCTACGGCCCGCTCCATATCGGCGTCATCAAACACGATGTTGGCCGACTTGCCACCGAGTTCGAAGTGCACGGGCGTCAAATGTGCTGCTGCGGCAGTCATCACCTGCCTTGCGGTACTGCCACCGCCCGTAAAAGCGATGCGGTCAATATCGGGTGAGCCGGCCAGCGCTGCGCCGGTGACGGCGCCGCTGCCATTCACAACGTTAATCGTACCGGGGGGCAGG
>JACETJ010000125.1 GCA_013911345.1 Congregibacter sp. | reverse complement strand
CAGAAACGGGTCTGGTGTCCGAAGTGCGCACCTGCCTGCAGCAAGTCACGCATGCTTACCTGCGTCATAGTCAAACTCTCTGTTTGGGTTACTCTTCCGCCCCTTCGTGCGACTCCAACCGGAAACCGGCACCCGGGTCCGCAACTGCGAGGGGGCGTGCTATTTGCCATTATTGGCCTGCCGGATCGCTCCAGCGGCGCGCTTTATACCACAGGCGCCCAGACAGTAAAAGCGCGCCCCAAAAGGACCTCAGAGTCGGTTACACTCTCGCTCCCTCTGGATCCAATACCACCGGCAGCCGCTGATGAGCACCGTCATACCCAAAACCAACACTGAGATCGACGCCATGCGCGAAGCAGGTCGGCTGGCTGCCGAGGTGCTAGAAATGATTGGACCTCAGGTCGAAGTGGGTATGACGACCGGTGAAATTGACCGAATTTGTCACGATCACATCGTGAACGTGCAAAAAGCGATCCCTGCCCCGCTCAATTATAAAGGCTTCCCCAAATCGATCTGCACCTCGGTGAACGAGGTGATTTGCCATGGCATTCCCTCTGACAGCAAGAAATTGCGAAATGGCGACATCATTAACATCGACGTCACGGTGATCAAAGACGGCTGGCATGGCGACACCAGTATTATGGTCGGCGTGGGTGACGTTGCCCCCCATGCTGAGCGTCTGATGCGGACCACCCAAGAATGCCTGTATCAGGCATTGGCGCTGGTTAAACCCGGCGCCGCGCTGGGCGATCTGGGCCATGTGATTCAGCAGCATGCTGAGTCCAACTACTACTCTGTCGTCAGGGAATATTGCGGCCACGGCATCGGCCAGGTTTTCCATGAAGAACCGCAGGTGCTCCATTACGGCAAACCTGGCACCGGTCTGAAATTAGAGCAGGGCATGACCTTTACGGTGGAACCCATGATCAATGCGGGCAAGCGCTACACTAAGCTGAATGCGAGGGACGGCTGGACCGTGACCACGCGGGATGGCCGACTCTCCGCACAGTGGGAGCACACCATCGTTGTGACCGAATCGGGTTGCGAGGTGCTCACCCGGAGGCAGGATGAAACCTTTCCCTTCTGAGGCACTGCCGGTCGCGTCCATCCCCCCGTTCGACTCTTTCCTATCGCAGGACACCAACCCTGCTTTGGCAGCCCGGGGGTTCCTTCAGGCAGCAAGAGAGGCGCTAGCTGACAGCTTTGCGCCCGGCAAGGCGATCGCGCCGTTCCTCCAACAAACCAGCGACGTGGTCGACGCGGTGCTCACGCGACTGTGGTTGGAATACGTGGGTGAACAACCGGCAGCGGCATTGATTGCCGTCGGTGGTTACGGCAGAGGCGAGTTGTTCCCGCAGTCTGATATCGACGTGTTAATCCTGACCCGAGAGACCCCAGACGCCGACACAGCTCGCCAACTGGAACAGTTTGTAACGAGCCTCTGGGATACGGGGCTTCAAATCGGGCATAGCGTCAGGACATTGTCCGAGTGCGAAGCGCTGGCGAGAGAAGATCTGACCGTAGTGACCACCATGATGGAATCTCGGCATCTGGAGGGCGACACCTCTCTGATAATCGAGCTGGCAGACATCATCAACCCCTCCGCTATGTGGTCACCCAACGACTTTATCCGCGGCAAGTTGGGCGAACAACAAAATCGCCATGATCGCTACAGCAACACCGAGTATGCCTTGGAGCCTAATATTAAGAGCTCCCCGGGTGGACTGCGTGACCTGCAGGTCATCGAATGGATCACGCTGCGATGCTTCGGCGTGGGTCTTTGCGAGGTCAACGAACCTGATTTCCTGAGCGAGACTGAACGCGACCAGTTGAAAAATGGCCAGGAGTTTCTCAGTCAGGTGCGCTTTGCGCTACACAGTATGACGGGGCGCGCCGACGACAGGCTCCTTTTTGACCATCAAAAAAAACTCGCGGCACTATGGGGCATGGTCGACGGTGACACACTGGCGGTTGAGCAGTTCATGCAGGTTTACTACCGCTGGATGAAGACGCTTGGCCAACTCAATGAGTTACTAATAGAGGTGTTTGAGCATCGCCTGGCCGATGCTCCCGACTCCGATGTGCGTGTCATCGATGATGATTTCGAGGTCAGCGACAGTCGAATCAGAGCCAGACACGACACCGTATTTCAGGAGAACCCCAGCAATCTTCTTCGGCTATTTGTGCTGATTGGCAATGATCCGTTGGTGGATCGTATTGAACCTAACACCCAGCGTCTGCTGCGCCGGGATTCGCCCCTGATCGATGACGATTTCCGCGCCTCACAGGCGAACCGTGACTTATTTATGGCCGTGCTGGGTGTCCCCCACAACATGACCAAACAGCTCAGGCGTATGTCACGCCACGGTGTTCTGGGGCGCTACCTGCCGGCTTTTGGCAAGATCATCGGACAAATGCAATTTGATCTTTTCCATGCGTATACGGTGGATGCGCATACGACAGAGGTCATCGCCAACACCCGCCGCTTTATGCGCGCCGATTACACCGACCGTTTTCCGGTATCAACCCGGATTGCTCGCCGCTTGAGGGACCCCACGCTGCTCTACATCGCCGCACTATTCCACGACATCGGCAAAGGTCGGGGCGGCGATCACTCGGAACTGGGCGCGGTAGACGCCCAGACGTTTTGTGTTGATCACGGTTTGTCACAATCCGACAGCGAATTGATTGTCTGGCTCGTGAAGAATCATCTCTTGATGAGCCACTTCGCCCAACGTCGGGATATATCCGACCCTGAGGAAATCCAGCACTTTGCCGAGATTGTGGTGACCGAGGAGCGGCTTGACTACCTCTTCACGCTGACAGTAGCCGATATCGCCGGCACGAACCCAGAGCTCTGGAACGCATGGCGCTCGTCGCTGATGCGCCAGCTATATACCGAAACCCGTCGAGCCCTGAGCCGCGGCCTAGAGAATCCACTTGACCGGGAGGAGGTCATCCGGGAGACAAAACGCAGTGCCGCCGATGCGCTGGAATATCGCGGCTTCCTAGAGGATGAACTTGAAGGACTGTGGGCCACACGAGGCGAGGACTATTTTCTCCGGGAACGCGCCGAGGATATTGCCTGGCACACTGAGGCTATTGCCGACCACCATCACGAGCGAGGCGCACTGGTGCTGGTGAGGCAGGCCAGCGAATCGCCTATTGGTAACGCGACCCAGATATTTGTGCACACGCTCGACGAGCCCAGTACCTTCGCCCGGATCTGCGCGGCACTGGAAACGCTGGATCTCACTATCCACGACGCACGTATCTACAGTGACGCTGACGGCAGCACCCTCGATACGTTTTTTGTCTTAAAGAGTGACGGATCCTCTCTGGACAGTCACCCAGATACATTTCAGGAGATCGAAGACAGAATTCGCCTGCATCTCAGCGAACCCGAGCTGAAAGCGGTTTCCCGACATACGCCGAGAACCGTTAAAGCCTTTACCATTCCGACCTCTGTCGAGTTTTCACAGGATGCAACCAGCCATCTGACCACTCTCCAGATCACCACCGCTGATCGACCTGGACTCTTGGCACGGGTAGGGTCGGTGCTGTCTCGCCACGACGTCTCTGTCCAAGGCGCGAAAATCCAAACCTTGGGCGAGCGGGTCGAGGATATTTTTTTCCTCGCCAATGCAGATGGCGGACAGCTCCGAGAGGAGACCTTACTTACCAAGCTTGAAAGCGAGCTCATCGAGGCGTTGGGTACTGATCAACAGAAAGACAGCGCGATATCGGAGCTGAGTATTTGAATACCGGCTTGAATACCCTGCACCCCTACCCCTTTGAAAAGCTCGGGCAACTCTTTGAGGGTCTATCCCACCCCCATCGTGAGGTCATTCCGCTCACCATTGGTGAGCCCCAACACGCTCCGCCCAAAAAGGTGACAGATCTGTTGAGCGAGCACGCCGCTCTGGTGGCACGATACCCCGCCACGGCGGGCCGACCCGAACTGCGGGCTGCCATCGGAGCTTGGCTGGAGCGTCGTTTCCATCTTCCAACACTGGATGCTGACCGACACGTCTTACCCTTAAACGGTACGCGAGAAGGCCTGTTTGCAGTGGCACAAACGCTGGTGACCCACGGTAGACCCGGAGCAGTGTTGTGCCCTAACCCCTTTTATCAGATCTACGAGGGGGCGGCGTTGCTGGCGGGCACTGAGCCAGTCCTACTGAATTGCGACGCCGGTAACGAGTTTCTCCCAGATTTCGAATCGGTGACCGCCGAACAGTGGCAAGCCTGCCAACTGTTGTTTATTTGCACGCCGGGCAACCCCTCCGGCGCAGTCATGTCCCGAGAGGCGCTACAGAGACTCATTGCATTGGCGCAAGAGCATGATTTTGTGATCGCCAGTGACGAGTGCTACAGCGAAATCTATCCAGACGAGCAGTGTCCGCCCGCCGGCTTGCTCGAAGCCGCCGCCGGCATGGGTAATACCGACTACCGGCACTGTCTGTGTTTTCACAGTCTGTCAAAGCGATCCAATTTGCCCGGGCTGCGATCTGGCTTCGTTGCCGGAGATCCGCACTGGATTGACCAGTTCCGGCGTTACCGCACCTATCACGGCTGCGCCATGCCCCCGCATCACCAGATTGCCAGTGAGTGGGCGTGGAGCGATGAGCAGCATGTCGTCGACAATCGGGCTCGTTACAGGGAAAAATTTGCTGCTGTAATGCCCATTCTGACGCCTGTTCTCGCGACCCCCTCTCCCGAAGCCGGCTTTTATCTGTGGCCCGAGACACCGATCGACGACGAATCCTTTGCCCAGCACTTGCTGCAGTATGGAGGCGTCAAAGTACTACCGGGGCGATACTTGGCCCGGGATACCACCGCGGGAAACCCAGGCGCCCACCGGGCCCGCCTGGCACTCGTAGCGGAACTGCCGCAGTGCATTGAAGCCGCAGAACGCATCGCGCAGGCTGTGAAATCAGGTTGGTGATATGAGCAGCCCAAACAATTTGAGTAAAGCCGAGCGCATCGCTTATATCGACGAGAGACTGCAGTCACTGTATCCAAAAACACCCGTACCGCTTGATCATAGGGACCCCTATACCCTGCTGATCGCTGTATTACTCAGCGCACAGTGCACTGACGAACGAGTGAATCAGGTGACCCCGG
>JACETJ010000124.1 GCA_013911345.1 Congregibacter sp. | reverse complement strand
GGTTCATACACGTGATGAGTGATTAAGGCATAGAAATGCCAAGAATCAAAACTGAGAGTCCGTCTGGCAGTATGCTGTCAGTCTCGTATTGTCCGGAGATGCCCTGGTGGCTCAAATCAGATGGACGCGCGCGCGTGCCGCACAGTGGGCACTCGATCAGCCTTGGTGGGTGGGGTGCAACTTCACGCCCAGTACAGCCTGCAACCAGCTCGAAATGTGGCAGCCAGAGACCTTTGACCCCCAAACAATCGCTCGCGAACTGGGTTGGGCGTCGCATATCGGGATGAACACCGTCCGGGTCTTTCTGCATGACCTGGTATGGCAGGCCGATGCAGACGGCCTTAAGTCCCGCATGGAGACTTTTCTGCAGCTGGCCGATGCGGTGGGCATTCGCACCATGTTCGTGCTGTTCGATGATTGTTGGTTTCCGCCTGTGGCAGGCCCGCAGGCCGAGCCCGTGCCAGGAGTTCACAATTCTCGCTGGGCTCAATCGCCGGGGCATGATGTCGTCTCGGATCGTACTCAGTGGCCTCGCTTGCAGCAGTATGTATGCGACATCATCGATAGCTTTGGCCAAGACGAGCGTGTTTGTGTTTGGGACCTTTACAACGAACCCGGCAATGCGATTTTGCCGCTGGCGTCTCGGCCGGCTTACCAAGCTGTGCCGCTAGCCCTGACAAAACTTGTTCGCCATGGGGTGTTGCCGAGCCCGACTATCCCGCTTCTGCGCGCCACTTTTGAGTGGGCGCGTTCGGTTAACCCAATTCAGCCGATCACGGTCGGTGTGTGGGCGCCAATTCCTCGCTTGAATCGCCTGCAAACAGCGTGCTCGGATGTGATCTCATTCCATCATTACCAAAGTGCGAAATCACTGCGGAGCCGTATAGAGACGCTCAAGAAAGCCCATGGTCGACCTGTTATCTGTACCGAGTGGATGGCGCGACCGGTTGGTAGCCGGGTTGAGACCCATCTGCCTGTCTTTCAGGAGCAGGAGGTGGGCTGCTATTGCTGGGGCCTGGTGTCGGGGCGCACCCAAACGGTCCACCGTTGGACCGATCGTCCGGGCACCGAAGCGCCAGAGATCTGGCACCACGATCTGTTACGAGTGGATGGATCGCCATTTGATGGTCGTGAAGTTGAGCTCATGCAGCGACTGACAGCAGGCCATGACCAGCCAGCTCGCTCATCTGGTGTTGATGCCTAGCCGGGCAGTGCTCCGACAGACCGACCGGAGACCTGCCGAGCCGCCTGTTACGAAAATGCAGTACTGGGTTTCAAAATCGAAACGGCGACACCGGCTGATCTTCTACCTATAGTGGCAGCGGGTTTTCGCGATCAAAACAAAAAGGAGCTTCACATGAAAAACGTTTTTCTAGCATTACTGGCCCTGTCTTTTGCGCCCCTCGCTTTTGCTGATGGCCACGGCGGCAAGATCGCCTTTGAGCAGCGTCAGGCCAGCGCCCCCATGGAGGTGACGTCGGTGCATCTCACAGAGACTGGCGGCACCATTACCGCCGAAGGTCAAATGGGCACCTATGGCCGCACGTACGTTACTTACACCCTGACCGCTCGTCCTGATGGCAAAAGCGGCTGGGTGAAAGTTGAGGGTAGAGGCGCGATGGCAGACGGTGGTTTTGCTTCAGGTGCCGGGCTAGGTATTTACTCCCGCGACGGCACGGTTTTCACCATCCACTTTCTGGTGAACATGCAGGACGGCACGCAGAATCTGGATGAGGCGGTTTTTGATGCCTTTACCAGAGAGCTGACGCACGACGTTTACATCGTTCAATAAAGATATATCTGCGGGCTGGATCTCGAATAAACTCGAGGTCTGGCCCTGCTAGCGACTGACCATGATTACTGCGTTTTATTGCTCACTACTGGCCGTGTGGCTTTTTATCCTGTCGATTAGAGTGATTGGGTTACGGGGTAACCCCGCTTTTGCGTTTATTGCGCAGGGTTCGGGGGACGAAGAGTTGCTGCAACGCGCTATTCGCGCCCACGGTAATCTCACTGAATATGCGCCAATGATGCTGATTGTCTTGTATTTACTCGAGACAACCGGCGCGGAATCCAGCGCGCTCCACTTGTTGGGTGGCTCATTTCTGATCGGAAGATTAATGCACGGGGTCTGTATGGGGTTCATGCGATCCAGCATGCCACTCAGAGTGGGGGGCACGGCGCTAACGCTGTTCCCGCTATTGGGCGGTGCCGTCGCATTGCTGATGCAGCTTATGTGAAAGTGGCGGTTCCTGACCGCGCAAGAACAGTTTCCCGCTTACAGATGCAGGGTGACGTCCGCTAGATCGTTGAAGCTGCCATCACCAGCAACACGGCGGCCGCGGTGACAATTGAGTAGGTATCGGATGTGGTCATGTTGTGCTCCTTCATCTTATTGACGGCTCAGCCAACGAAATTAGTCCCTGAATTGCTTCTCTAAGGCTCTGTTCCCCAACCTGATATTTGCCGCAGCGGCGCCGATGGTGTTTGATGAACCGTGGGCCATTGATCGGTGAGGTCTTAATGCGACTCAAAGATTTGAATTGATGGCGGATTTACCGCGCAGTAGCAGAATAGTCTTGGCAGGTTAGTGGTGGAGTTAGCCACGCGCAGGAGGTATGAGGAATGTTCGTAGTGATGCAGCGATATGTGTGTGCCATGGCAGGTGGGCTTTTTCTTGCCACTAATGTCTTGGCACAGTCTTTTGACCAAACGGTGGAGGCCTATGGCGGCGCACCGGCTTTCGACATTATTTTGGTGCAGGACTGTTCTGTTCTGGATAACACTTCTGACGCCAATCTGGATCAGGAATACAACGCCAAGCTTTGCTCTGCTGAAGACGAGTCTGCCTTGGCCGATGTGAGAGATTTGCTGCGTTCCAAGGGCTTTAATTCTGTTCAGGTGGCGCTTTCCACTGCCGGCGCTCAGGTTCGACCAGACTCACGAAAAAGCGCCGCTGATATCCGCGACATTTACAGTGATGCTGATCTCTCCGACGCGGCCAGACAGGCTTACGTTGCGACCTTGCGGCGGATCGCCCGGGGTATTGACCTCGATGCTGAGGCTCACGAGCTGAATGCCAAAGAGCTGGCTGCTCTCGGACTGGCTGAAAATCAGGTAGTTATCTTTATGGTCACCGACGGACAGCGCGTAGCGCTCGCAGAGAGTGTCGCGCAGGGCGTGGCGACCACGGTGTTGACGTTGGGCTGGCTGACAGCTTGGGAACAGTCTGGATTCTTTACCCTGGCAGCCGCGATTGATGCTTCTGGGTCAGTGGCTTGGTATGGCTACCGTGGCCCTTACTCTGTGTCAGGCCCGGACGCCTATAAAGAGATGATTCTGTCTATATTCGACTTGTAAGCCCTCAGCCCAAAATGCCTTCCGAACGCAGTGCCTCGATGTGTTCTTCATCGAGACCAAACTCGCTGAGGACAGATTCAGTGTGCTCGCCATGAGCCGGCACCGGGCGCGAGGGTTCCAGCCGCGCCCCGCCAAACCGGGGCGGCGCCCTCACAATGCGCATCTTGCCAAGATGTGGATGGTCGATCTCAGCGATGCTGTCGTTGGCGGTCAGTTGCTCCTGAGCCAGCACCTCATCTCGGGTTAGGCACTTCGCGCAGGGCACTTCCACCTCGCGCAGCAATGCCAGCAGTTCATCGCTGGTGAACTCAAGGCACTTTTCAGCCACCAGGTCCCGAAAGATCTGCAGATTCTCCACGAGCTTTTGCATAGTGTTAAAGCGCTCGTCTCCCAGCAAATGCAGGAGTCCAACCGCCTTCAGCATGCGCCCCTGCATCTCCTGATTTGCTGCGGCTACTGTGATGCCGCCATCTTTGGTCAGTGTGAGGTCATACAAAATGTCAATCAGCATGCCGCCGGGGATAGCGTCCTCATCGAGCAGGGCGTGATTCTGGAACCCGTCCGGGAACATAAAAAACAGCCCTGAGTCGAGCATGGAGAGGTCGATCAGTTGGCCTTCCCCGGTTCGCTCCCGGGCGAACAAAGCACTGGTGACCGCCTGACAGGCGGTGTAGGCGGTGATTTTGTCGCAGAGCAGAGAGCGGATAAACGCGGGGGAATCATCGCCACCCTGTGTGGCAGCCATCCCTGAATGAGCCTGAATGATCGGGTCGTAGGCAGGTGCCCGGCGGAGTGGGCCTTCGGTGCCGAAGCCCGAAATCGCCATGTACACCAGCCGCGGGTTGATGGCCCGAAGCGCGTCGCAACCCAGGTTCAGGGTGTCCATCGTTCCAGGACGAAAGTTGTGGATGACCACGTCCACCTGTGCGGCTATGTCACGGATGATCGCCTGACCCGCTTCAGTTTTGAGATCGATCTTGATCGATTCCTTGCCGCGGTTGCAGCCGGCAAACAATGAGGAGATGTCGCCCTTGCGTGCCCCGATGTAACGCATGGGGTCCCCCGCATCACTGGGCTCTACCTTGATTACCCTCGCTCCCTGTTCGGCAAGCATCATGCTGGCGAGTGCCGCTGTGATCATGGTAGAGAACTCGAGAATGGTGATGCCTTCTAGTGGTTTCATGTCCTTACCCTGGAGAAGCGTCGTTCTGCTCTGTGGCGTGGCACTGGCTGAGCAACGCCATGATTCTTAGAGGATGTTATTAGGTTCATTGGTGACCACTAACCTAGATCCTAATCTCGTGAAAGGCAATGTCCTCTGAGCTGGCGGACTGGCCTCGCGAATGTCATCCTGTTGGGCGAATACCCATAACAATCTCACTTGGGTGCCTTCCCGACAGGAGTAACAGCATGAATCGACTCTTACTCATTGCGCTATTGGTTGTGATGACCAGCGCCCATGCAGACGAGGCGGCGGTGCTCGATAAGGATTTCCGGATCATGATGGAGTGGTTCCCAGGTGTTTATGACAACCAGGAACAGGTGTACTTCGAGGAACAGCAGGGGATTGATGAGGCGCTGCGCCATGAGCGTATTCATCATGTGTTTGAGCCAGTTGAGCTGCCGGCTTTCGGAGATCATGTCTTTTACGTGCAGCAGCACCTTAACGACGACCCGGCTCAGATATACCGGCAACGCATTTATTCCTTTCGGCCAGATTACGAAGAGGGCGCGGTCCGCCTGACCATTCACATCCCGAATGATGCGGCGTCATTGGTCGATGCTCACCTTGATAACAC
>JACETJ010000123.1 GCA_013911345.1 Congregibacter sp. | reverse complement strand
GGCAGCAACGTGCTCGGCGATATGCCGAGCGCCCTCCTCCATGTGAGTGTGATGGGATCCGGGCACAGTCTCAATACGCCAATTCGGCATCTCCGAGACCGCCGCCAAGGACGCTTCGAAGCCCCCTCTTTCGTTCAGTCCCCGCTCTGCGACCAGCGCTAAGGAGGGGGTTGTCATGGCCGCATAAAACGCGGCGCACATACCGGGACTTAACTTGACGGCAGAGGCGTGGTTAAGCCGGGGGTCATGCACCAATGACCAGCCTTCTGTAGTTTCTCGAAGCGCCCTGGGCGCCAACAATCGGGCGCTACTCTCTGAAAAACCCAGTCGCACTCTCGCGCTGACGAATCCTTCGATATCTTCAAAAGTGCGCGGCTGATGATTTGCAAGCGCGATATGATCGCGCTGAGACCGCAAAAACTGCTCCGCAGCTAGCTCATCATGCGTGGAGCGCGGCAGCATACCGTCCAACAACACCAGCCGGGAGCATCGGTCTTCCAGCGCTGTCGCCAAAAGGACCGCTATCGCCGCGCCTCGGCTGTGACCCAGCACCGCCAGCTCATTGAGCCCCAGCGTTGAGAGGACCGAGAGCAGCTGCGGCACATCATCCCAGATGTGGTACGTCGCATCCGCCGAGCGATGATCGCTCAGACCCTGCCCAGACAGGTCAACTGCAATGAGTCGGTACTTGCTCAGAAAGGGCGCCATGACTGAGAAGGACAGCGCATTGTCGAGCCAGCCATGCAACGCAACAATGGGATAACCCTCGGGGTTGCCCCACTCAAGCCCTGCATAACTGAGACCATCGGCCGTCACCGAGAACGCGCGACCCTCGGTCATATCTGATTACCGCCCATACGCTGTCGAGGGTCCGGACAGTGGCGCAGCACTGATGCGCCACCCCGGGCAAGGCAAGTCACTTCTAACGACGAGTATCCGCCTGGCGCCAGGGGTGCCAGCGTCATGTCGTCGGTCCACAAGGCGATCGCCTGCGACACAAAGGGCTGATGTGACACCATGACAATGTGGTCATGCCCAGCATAATCTTGCTCTGAAAAAGCATCTGGATAAGCTCCCGGCGCGAGCAAAGGATCTTCGTGCTCACTACCCGGATGTAAAACACCGCCTAGTAACGCCGCTGTCTCGACTGTCCGTCGGTAAGGGCTGTACAGCAGTAGCGATAGAGGCTCTGGCGGCAAGGCGCTCATCCAGCCCACATAATCGCGCGCCATCACAATCAACTCCTCTCGCCCGCGAGCCGTCAACGACCGTGCGTCGTCTGTCGCAGCCGAACCCGCTTCACCGTGACGCCATAGAGTCAGTCGCACCTCAGGGGCTACTCATTTCCACCAACAGCTTATTGAGGCGCGCAACATAGGTCGCCGGATCATCAAGCACGGACCCCTCGGCCAGCAACGCCTGATCGAACAGAATCTGGGAGAGATCAGCAAAGCGCTCCTCATCCGACTCCTGATCCAACCGCTGCAAAAGGGGGTGATCGACATTGATCTCCATCGTAGGCTTGGTTTCAGGCATTTCCTGTCCCGCCGCCTCCATGATGCGCCGCATTTGAGCACCCATTTCGTGCTCAGCGACAGTCAAGCAAACAGGTGATGAGGTGAGCCGAGCCGTTGGTCGAATACCGGCCACCTGATCGGACAACACGCCCTGCATCCGCTCGATCAGGGATTCGCTTGCTTTTTCTGCTGCCTCAAGCGCCTTCTTGGCGTCTTCGTCATCAGCGTTGTCGTCCCACTCTCCCTTTGCACAATCCCGCAGCGACTTGCCGTCGTATTCGGCCAGGTGACTCATTAGCCACTCGTCAACACGGTCAGACAACAACAGAACCTCAACCCCCTGCTTGCGGAGCGCTTCGATATGCGGGCTGTTCTTGGCGGTGGCATGGTTCTCCGCCACGACGTAATAGATGGACTGCTGGTCATCTTTCATCGCTTCAACGTATTGCTTCAACGACACACGCTGTGAGGCCTCGTCGTCACGGGTCGTAGCGAAGCGAAGCAAATCAGCGATTTTTTCGCGATTGCTGAAGTCCTCTGCTGGGCCCTCTTTCAACACAGCACCAAATGTGTCCCAGAATCGAATGTAGTCATCGGGCTGCTTGCTTGCCATCTTTGACAGCATGTCCAGAACCCGCTTGGTCAACGCACTACGAATGGCATCCACGTTCTGGTTCTGCTGCAAAAGCTCTCTCGAGACGTTAAGCGGCAGGTCACTGGAATCCAACACGCCCTTCACAAAACGCAGGTACATCGGCAGGAACTGCTCGGCCTCGTCCATGATGAAGGTACGCTGCACATAGAGCTTTAAGCCTCGGGCCCCCTCTCGTTGCCAGAGATCAAAGGGCGCGCGCTGTGGCAAATACAATAGAGATGTGTACTCCAGCTTGCCCTCTACGGCGTTGTGACTCCAACTCAGCGCATCTTCGAAGTCGTGGGAGATATGCTTATAGAACGCCTGATACTCCTCATCACTGATCTCCGAGCGGCTACGCGTCCACAGTGCCTTGGCCTCATTAACCGCCTGCCATTGCGTCTCAGGTGATTCATCAGGAGCCTCCTCATCATCCCCTACCGGGGCAGGAGGCTCGGGCATCATCACCGGCACGGAAATATGATCAGAGTATTTTTTTATCACCGACCGCACACGCCAACTATCGGCAAACTCCTCAGCATCATCCTTGAGGTGCAGCGTGATAGTAGTCCCCGAACAGTCCCTCGATGACTCACTAATGGTGAACTCATCCTCGCCTGCTGACTCCCACTGGGTAGCCGTCTCCTCTCCTGCTTTTCTCGTCACCACCACCACGCGGTCCGCGACGATAAAAGACGAATAAAAACCCACGCCAAACTGACCAATCAATTGACTGTCGGTTTTTTGGTCTCCGGACAGCTGCTCCATAAAAGCGGCAGTGCCCGACTTAGCTATCGTGCCGAGGTTATCCACCACCTCATCCCGGGACATGCCGATCCCGTTATCGTCGATGGTGACGGTCTTCGCCTCACTGTCGGCTTCCACCCTGATCCGATAGTCACCGACGCCAGCACCCAAGCCCGCATCGCCTATGACCGCAAATCGATGCTTATCAATGGCGTCCGACGCATTTGAGATGAGCTCGCGGAGAAAAATCTCCCGATTCGAGTACAACGAGTGAATCATGAGGTGGAGCAGTCGCTTCGCCTCAGTTTGAAAGCCCATTGTTTGGGTGGCTTCTGCAGTCATAATGAGATCCCTAATATTGCTAACTCGCCAAGAAATGGGGCTCTGGGTAGCCTTTTTCAAGCCCAAGGCTGACAAGCCGGCAAAAAAAAGCCCGCGAGCCGCGGGCTATTTGGTATCGAATGGGCTCACCACCCGGTCACTTCGGTGAGGGCCTCCCCGATATCAGCGAGAGAGCGCACTGTGCGGACTCCGGCCGCTTCCAGCGCTGCAAATTTCTCGTCGGCGGTGCCTTTGCCGCCGGAGATAATCGCCCCTGCATGACCCATGCGCTTGCCCTTGGGAGCGGTCACGCCCGCAATATAAGACACCACAGGCTTGGTCACATTCGCGCGAATAAACTCTGCGGCCTCTTCCTCTGCCGTGCCGCCGATCTCACCAATCATCACGATCGCCTCGGTCCCAGCGTCTTCCTGAAACAAACCGAGAATATCGATGAAGTGAGAGCCCGGAATCGGATCGCCACCGATGCCAACACAGGTAGACTGGCCATATCCCACGTCGGTGGTCTGCTTGACCGCCTCATAGGTGAGCGTGCCAGAGCGCGAAACGATGCCGACCTTGCCCGGCAAGTGAATATCCGCAGGCATGATGCCAATCTTGCATTGACCGGGTGTGATGACCCCGGGGCAATTGGGTCCTATCAGCCTGACACCCAGCTCGTCGCACTTCACCTTCGCATCGAGCATATCGAGTGTCGGTACACCCTCAGTGATACAGACAATGAGTTCAATGCCAGCATTAGCAGCCTCGAGAATAGAGTCTTTGCAGAACGCCGCAGGAACATAAATGACGGACGCGTGGGCGCCAGTCTGTGCGACGGCCTCAGAAACCGTATTGAATACCGGCAGGTCAAGGTGTGTTTGGCCACCCTTACCCGGCGTCACACCGCCAACCATCTTCGTACCGTAAGCAATCGCTTGTTCAGAATGGAAGGTGCCCTGCGACCCAGTGAACCCCTGGCAGATCACGCGGGTATCTTGATTAATCAGGATACTCATGACGCACCTCCCGCTGCCGCCACCACTTTTTGGGCGGCGTCAGTCAGACTCTCTGCCGCTTGAATATTGAGTCCGCTCCCCGCCAAAACCTCTCTCCCCAACGCAGCATTGTTTCCTTCGAGACGCACGACAACAGGCACGTCTACGCCTACTTCCTCGACCGCTCCAATCACGCCCTCTGCGATCAAATCGCATCGGACAATGCCGCCAAAGATATTGATCAGCACGGCCTTCACGTTTTCATCAGAGAGAATGATTTTGAAAGCCTCGGTGACACGCTCTTTAGTCGCACCGCCGCCGACATCAAGGAAATTCGCGGGTGCGCCGCCGTGGAGTTTGACGATGTCCATGGTGCCCATTGCCAATCCTGCGCCATTGACCATGCAGCCAATGGAGCCATCGAGGGCCACGTAGTTGAGCTCCCACTGTGCGGCGTGGGCCTCCCGCTCGTCTTCCTGAGAGGGATCGTGCATCGCTTCAAGCTCAGGCTGGCGATATAGCGCGTTGGAGTCGACAACTACCTTGGCATCGAGGCAATGGAGATTCCCTTCGTCGGTAATCACCAGCGGGTTCACTTCGATCAGCGCCAAATCTTTGTCGGCAAACAGTTTTGCCAGTCCCATGAAAATGGTGACGAACTGCTTAACCTGAACGCCGCTTAGGCCGAGTCGGAATGCTAGGTCCCGTCCCTGAAAAGGTTGGGCACCGACGAGCGGATCAATCTCTGCCTTAAGGATTTTCTCCGGTGTCTCTTCGGCGACTTTTTCAATCTCGACACCGCCCTCAGTCGACGCCATGAAGACAATCCGTCTGCTGGCGCGATCGACCACGGCACCCAGGTACAGCTCGTCGGCGATATCGGTGCAGGATTCGACCAAGATCCGGGACACTGGCTGACCAGCCGCATCCGTTTGATAAGTCACCAGGCGCTGACCCAGCCAGTGAGCCGCAAACTCTCCCACCGCCTCGGGGCTGTCCAC
>JACETJ010000122.1 GCA_013911345.1 Congregibacter sp. | reverse complement strand
CCCCGATACTCAGGTCCGCAAAATCGTGATCTGATCGACCACAACCGCGATGGTCCATGGTGATCACCCGGTGCCCCGCCGCCTGCAGCGGCAAAATCACGCCATCCCAAATCCGGTTATCCATCCCCCAGCCGTGAATCAGCAACATTGCGCGCCCATCACCGCCCAAATCCTCGTAATAAATACTCTTGTTACCGTCTACTTCCAGCCTTGCCATCGTTACTCTCCCCTTTGTTGGGTAATCGCCACCGTTACCGTTGCGGCGTAGTGCTCAAAAAATGCCTCGAGGTCAATTGCATCCGGGGCCACCACCCACTGGTAGATCGTGCCAAACATGGTCGAGCAATAACCTGTGGCGAAGTGCGCCGCGTCAACGTCCGCCCTGACCTCTCCAGCTGCCTGCCCCTGCTCGATCCACTGCTGGACGTCGCGGCGATAAATCACATGATGGTTAGCCAGACTGGCGCGAATATCGGATTCCCGGCCCAAAGACTCGTACCAGAGGATATACATCGCCCGGAGGTAACCCGACTCCCGGGTAAAAATATCCCGCTGTGCTTGAATCGCCGCCTCCAGCGCCGCAAGGCCCTGCTTGCCCGTCAGGTATTGGGAGAGATGGGCCTTCCAAATGTCGTCGAATCGGGCAAACAGCTCCATCCACAAGCCGTCTTTAGAGCCGAACCGGTAGCTTGCGAGACCTCGGCTGTAACCGGCGCCCTCGCCAATGTCTTTGAGCGTCGTCTTGGCGGTACCGCGCTCATTCACCAACTCGATCGCCACCTCGAACATCCGCTGATCTGATAGCGCGGTTCGCTCAGCCTGAGTATTGCCGTTGCCCGCCGACGAATCGGTTATTACAGCATCAGTCATTTACCTCTCCAAAGCCCAAGTGTTTTTGTATGGCGAGCCTTCCCGCCGCTACTTCTTCCCGGAGCAATTTTTTATCCATTTTCCCCACGCTGGTTTTGGGAATGTCGTCTACGACGGCCCAATATTCGGGCACCCAAAACTTTGCCACTTTATCCACCAAAAATGAGCGCAACTGTCCGGGGAGCGCATCACCTTCGCTATCTATCTTGCTGCGCACAATAGCAAGCGGGCGTTCTTGCCAACGCGCATCGTCAACCGCGATCACCGCTACCTCAGCAACACTGTCGTGCTTTAGGAGTACGTCCTCAAGGTCTACCGAAGAAATCCACTCACCACCCGACTTGATCACATCCTTGGTACGATCCGTGAGCTGCACATAGCCCCGCGAATCCACCATGCCCACATCGCCGGTGCGCAGCCAGCCGTCCTCGGTAAAGGCGTCGGTCTCCTCATTGATATAACTGCCAGTCACCCACGCGCCCTTCAACTGAAGCTCACCCACTGTCGCACCATCCTGCTCCAGCAGATTGCCCTCATCATCCATAACCCGCACTTCGATACCGGGGACAGGTCGACCGCTTTTCAGTCGCCAGTAGGTCTCTGTCTCACCATTGAGATCTTTGGGTGGATGCGACAGCACACACATAGGACTGGTCTCCGTCATCCCCCATCCCTGAATCACCGGCACGTCCCACCGGTCCCGCACCGCTTCAATCATGGAAGACGGCACGGCGGATCCTCCCGATACGATGGCCCGAAAACAGGACAAATCCAGCGGCGCCGTTTCGTCCGCTAAGAGCAGATCGCCCAAAAGGGTTGGCACCATTGCGGTCAGCGTCGGCTTAGCTGACTCGATCATAGTGCGGAGATGGGGGCCCTGTAGGTGCGGACCCGGCATCACCATGTCTGCGCCGGACATCCAGCCGCTATAGGGAAAGCCCCAGGCATTGGCGTGGAACATCGACGGTAGCATCAGAATCACGTCCCGCTCCTGCACCGCAAAGCTGTCCACGGAACGTGAGGCCAGCGCGTGCAGATAGGTGGTTTTCTGGCTGTAGGCCACGCCCTTCGGGTTGCCCGTGGTGCCACTCGTGTAGCAAATACCCGCGGCCGCGTTCTCCTCAGGCTCCGGCCAGGCGAAACTGTCTTCCGCATCGCGTAACAATGACTCGTAAGACACGGCGCGCGGATCATTCAGCGCGGCGGTCGCCTCATCACCGCCCCCCGACACAATCACATGCTCGACATCGGGAATCAGTGGCAGGACCGGCAAAAAGCCGTCGATTAATCGCGCATCGAGTATCAGGAATCGATCGGCAGCGTGATTAATGATGTAAGCGATGTGTTCCGTAGAAAGCCGACAATTGAGCGTATGCAACACCGCACCCAGGGACGGCACCGCCAAGTAGGTTTCCAGGTGCTGGGTGCTGTTCCACATAAACGTGCCAACGCGGTCCCCGGGCGCGACACCCAACTGCGTCAACGCATTCGCAAGGCGAGCGCTACTTGCATCAATCTCCGCGTAACTGCGCCAGTGGATTTCCTCGCCGTCGTAGTCACCGACGCGACTGGTGCTGAAGTGCCGCGCGCCGAACCGGTGTAGCGTCTTCACCCCAAGCGGGGTGCTCATCATGGTGCTCGCCATAGTGTTCGTCATGATGTTCGGCAGGCCACCTACCAGTCTCCCGCCGCCGCGGCTCGTGCCTCGGCGAGGAGCGCCGGCACGTCATACTCCAGACCCCGCGCGTAGTCAGAATCGAGCTTGCCTGCGACATGCAAACCGTAGGCACCCTCAATAATCGCCGCCAAGCGCCAGAAGGCCAGCGCCATGTAGAAATTCATATGGTTGAGTGGCCGTCCCAGCGATTCTGCCCAGCGACCGGCCAGTTCTCGTCGACTGACCACGCCGGCGCGGCGCGACACCGCCTGTAAAGCGCTGAAGGCGGGGGGCTCCTGGGTCCGGTAATTGCCCCAAAACATCAGCATAAGTGCGACATCCATATAACAGTCGCCCACTGTGGCAAGCTCCCAGTCGATGATTGCCAGGATCTCCGGCTTATCCTGGGAAGCCAACGTGTTATCGAGGTGGTAATCGCCGTGAATAACGGCTGGCGGTGACGCTGTCGGCGCATTGCGTTCCAACCATTCTCCCAGAGAGAACAGTTCGGGCAGATCCCGCACCGCGTGCTCCCTGCGAACGCCCAGCCAGCGCTCAATCTGTCGCTCAACAAAGCGCTCGGGACGCCCCAGCTTTTGCAGCGCTTCCAAATCCGTGGGCACGGCGTGGAGCGCAGCCAGCTGATCGATCAAGTCCTCACCGAGACGGTTCACGCTGTCAGGCGAGTCGACATAAGTTGTTGGCAGGGCATCGGTCAGCGCCACGCCATCGACCCACTCTTGGACAAGAAATGGCCTGCCAATGACCGATTCGTCCTCGCACCAGGCCAGAACACGCGGCGCTTTTACCGGATAATCTTCTATCGCCCGTAGGATTTGCGCCTCGCGCTGAATGCCCCGCGCTGAGGTTGGCGAGATATCGTCAGCCGGAGGTGTTCGCACGACACAGGCTCTCGCGCCGTCGCGAAACTGCCATGTCAGATTGGAGTTTCCGCCGGCTAGGGCCGACACGAACTCAGCCTGGTCCCAGCCCATAGTGCCGCGGAGCCAGGCAGCTATCTGTTCAGCGGCCTCCACCGTCATCACACCACACCGAAGCTGGACAGCAGACCACCATCCACTGGTACCACTGCGCCCGTCATGTACTGACTCTGCGCCACCCAACACACCACCTCGGCGATCTCACGATCCTCGGCGAGCCGTCGCAAGGGAATTTGCTCGGTCAATTTACTCAATGCGATTTCACTGAGTTCGGAGGTCATTTCGGTCAGCACCAGACCAGGAATCACGAGATTGGCCGTAATGGCCTTGGGGGCCAACTCAATCGCCAGCGCCTTCGTGAGTCCCGACAATCCTGCTTTTGAGGAGGCATAGGCTGAGTCGCCGGGAAAGCCACGGAATCCAACCACGGCGCCCACGTTAATCACCGAGGAGCCGCCACCCATGTGAGGCACGACGGCGCGGGTCATACTCATGGCGCCCGTCAGGTTGACTTGCAGCACCTCTTGCCAGGCCTCATCAGTTAGGCGATGCACCTTGCCACCCCGGTGAACGCCAGCGTTGTTTACTAGAACATCAATACGTCCAAATCGAGCCGCAATGGCTTCAACCGTTGCGCTAACCGACTCTGAATCCGCCACGTCACACTGGAAACCCGCCGCGCCATCCCCCAGTGATTCGGCAACTTCTATCACGGACTCGCCCCGTGCAAGCAGAGCCACCTTGTGCCCCGCATCGACGGCTAACCGCGCGACTGCTGCGCCTATCCCTCGGGAGGCACCTGTCACTATCCAGACTCTGACGCCCGTCATATCAATCACTCCAAATTCGCGCTCCAATGCGCCGCAAACCCTTGGATTTATTATCTGTCTCGTTGCTTGTTTGCGTCTAGCAAGTCTAAACTAGCAGACTGATTTGGCAACCCTGAAGGTTGCCTGACAATAATGCAGCCATGAAACGGACCCGAGGAGGTAGCGGCGTGTGGTCATTTGAAACAGACCCAGAATTTCAGGCATCACTCGACTGGATTGACGAATTCACCCGAGAGGAAATTGAACCACTCGACCTAGTGTTTCGGGAGCCGGGAGACCCATGGGACCCTAACTCCCCTGCCTTCGCAGCGATGGCGCCATTGAGAGAGATCGTCAAGCAGAAACAACTTTGGGCATGCCATCTTGAACCCGAGTTGGGGGGGCAAGGATACGGTCAGGTCAATCTTGGATTGATGAATGAAATTTTAGGTCGCAGCCGCTTCGGGCCAAGCGTATTTGGCTGTCAGGCGCCGGACTCGGGCAACGCAGAAATTTTGGCTAAATTCGGGACACCGGAGCAGAAAGAAAAGTACCTCAAGCCCCTGCTCAATGCAGAAATCGCCTCCTGCTATTCGATGACAGAACCCCAAGCGGGGGCCGATCCGGGGGAGTTTCTGTGCACCGCGACCCGAGACGGTGACGATTGGGTGATCAACGGCGAGAAATGGTTTGCCTCCCATGCCCGCTTCTCTGCTTTCCTGCTGGTCATGGTTGTAACGAATCCAGACGCCCCGATCCACGAAGGGGCGTCGATCTTCTTGGTAGAGCAAGGCACCCCGGGCATGGAGATTATCCGCAACTCGGCGGTCGGCCCTTACATAGAACAAGGCGACGGCGTGCACGCTTATATCTCATTCAAGGACTGCCGTGTCCCGGCCGAAAACCTACTAGGCAACGAGGGACAAGGATTTCACGTTGCTCAGACACGTCTGGGTGGTGGCCGTGTGCACCACGCGATGCGGACGGTTGGCGTG
>JACETJ010000121.1 GCA_013911345.1 Congregibacter sp. | reverse complement strand
CTTGGGCCTCGGATTGGGTCACCTGAATAGACGACAGCAGCACTTCCTCGTTGTGCACCACACGCATACCACGACCACCGCCACCTGCTGCGGCCTTCACGATCACCGGGAAACCAATGTCCCTCGCGATGCGAATGACCTCGTCCGGATCGTCTGGCAACGCGCCCTCAGAGCCAGGCACTGTCGGTACACCGGTGCGTTGCATCTGTTGCTTGGCTGAGACTTTGTCGCCCATCAGACGGATGGTATCGGCAGTGGGACCGATGAAAGTAAAGCCACTCTTCTCCACCTGCTCGGCAAAATCGGCGTTCTCAGAGAGAAAGCCGTAGCCCGGGTGAATGCCATCGGCGTTGGTCAGCTCCGCCACGCTGATGATCGACGGTACGTCCAGATAACTTTGAGCAGAGGGCGGTGGCCCGATACAAACAGCCTCGTCTGCGAGACGCACGTGCTTCAGGTCGCGGTCTGCCGTGGAGTGGACGGCGACGGTCTTGATGCCCAGTTCTTTACAGGCACGCAGCACACGAAGGGCGATTTCGCCGCGGTTGGCGATCAATACTTTTTCAAGCATGGGGGATGTCCTTTTGGGGTCGCTCACCCACGCTTTAGGAAATGGAAATCAGGGGCTGGTCAAACTCAACGGCTTCGCCATTCTCGACGTGAATCGCCGTCACTGTGCCGGCACGATCCGCTTCGATCTGGTTCATCATCTTCATCGCTTCAACAATGCAGAGCACATCGCCCACGCGCACGGTTTGCCCGACCTCTATGAAAGAAGGGGCTTCCGGACTAGGCGAGCGATAAAAGGTGCCGACCATCGGCGACAACACGGCGTTATCTGCTACCGGTGCTGCTGCGGGGGCAGCGGCTTCCGCTGCCGGCGCTTCGCTAGGTGCAGGCGCAGCGGCAGGTGCGAGAGCAGCGGGCGCCGGGGCGGCATACGCAACTTGCGCCGCAGGTTGGTTGCCGTGACGACTAATACGCACTGATTCCTCACCCTCTTTGATCTCTATCTCGCCGATATCCGACTCTTCCAATAGCTCGATCAGTTTTTTGACTTTGCGAATATCCATGTTGGTTCCTTCAGTGGGTCGTGGAGTGGGTATCCAGAGACTGTAAAACGGCCGCCAACGCGCAGTCGTAGCCGAAACTGCCCAGCCCCGAGATCACCGCCTCGGCGATGTCCGAGATGTAGCTGTGATGTCGAAAGGGTTCGCGAGCGTATACGTTGGAAATATGCACTTCGATGCATGGAATATCGACGCCTGCCAACGCATCGCGGAGCGCCACGCTCGTGTGGGTGAAGGCCGCGGGGTTAATAATGATGAACTGGGTGCCTTCTGCCCGTGCCTGATGAACTGTTTCAATCAACTCCTGCTCACTATTGCTCTGCACGCAGGTAAGGCTCGCCCCCGCCCGCTCGGCTTCGGATTGCAGTCGATGATTGATTTCGTCGAGCGTCTCCGAGCCGTAGATCTCGGGCTCGCGAGTTCCCAGTAAATTGAGGTTGGGGCCGTGCAGTACGAGAATTGACGCCATGGGCCGACTCGACAAAGTGCTGAAAAGGGTCGCAAAGTGTGTCGCAGAAAGCGTCCGCCGTCTACTTTTTTGGGCATTTGCACGATTTTTCGCGACGTTAGCCGCAAAATAAGCGCAAATTACTCGCAGCTGAGCGACTTGTCCGCCTGCCCCAGCCTCGCGTAGGAAGGCCTTTCAAGGCGGGAAATAGACGGCCCCATCATGGTCAGCCACCCTCTGCCCGCCCGCTGATCTCAATATGCAATCATGCTGACAGCCCACCACCGCACAGACCCACCGATGCAAAGCAGAGGCTCTGACTCACAGCGCACCGCAACAACACGACCCAGTGACAACCTCAGTAATACGAAAGCGATGCCTATCGGTAATTCGCTGGTTAAAAAACGTCCAGTACGCCTTTCGATTCTGTGGTGGCTGCTTTACACTCACTCGCTCGAAGTTGAGCCCTTTCCCGATGCATATTGGCGGCCTGAAGCCCTGCAATAACGTGTTCCTTGCGCCGATGGCAGGGGTCACTGATCTCCCCATGCGTGAACTCGCCATCGAGTTGGGTGCCGGCCTCGCCGTGGGTGAGATGCAATCCGCCGACCTCCGCCTCGCCAAATCACGCAAAACCCGGCAGCGCCAGCGCCACAGCGAGTCGGCAGGGATACGCTCAGTGCAAATTGTTGGCTACGACCCGCAGCAGCTGGCAGAGGCGGCACAGTTCAACGCAGACCTCGGCGCCGACATTATCGACATCAACATGGGCTGCCCTGCCAAGAAGGTCTGTCGACGGGCAGCGGGCTCGGCACTGCTGGCAGATGAGCCCCTGGTCGGTCGCATACTCGAGGCAGTCGTCAACGCCGTCGACGTGCCGGTGACACTGAAAATTCGCACCGGGACAGACCCAGTAAATCGCAATGGCGCAGCCATTGCCCGTATCGCAGAGCAAGCAGGCGTGCAGATGCTGACCGTTCATGGTCGCACCCGCGCTGATCGCTTTCTGGGGCGAGCCGAGTACGGCACCATTGCGCAGATCGTGGCAGCCGTCTCGATCCCGGTGATTGCCAATGGTGATATCGACTCAACGGACAAAGCACGGGCCGTCCTTAAACAAACCGGCGCGACGGGGGTCATGATCGGACGCGCGGCGCAAGGCAATCTTTGGCTACCCGGAGCCATTGCGCGAGCACTGGCATCAGGCGGGGACGTTGCAGCTCCCTCTTTTTCCGAGCAACTTCGCATTCATCAGCGCCACGTTGCCCGACTACATGATTTTCACGGCGACCACCTGGGACCAAAAATTGCCCGCAAGCATCACGCCTGGTTCCTTCAGTCACTGGCGTCACAGGCTTTGATATGCACCACCTCGCTGCGCGGCGGGCGGCAAACGTTTAACGCGCTCGAATCGAGTGAGGCCCAAATTCAGCACCTTGCAGCATTGGCTGAGCAAGGCTCGGGGCTCAGGCACGCCCTGCCTCCCGCAGAGCAAAGATGCAGCGAGGCGCAGCTCGCCGCATGAGTGCCGCCAAAGACAGCCCATCCGCAAAGCGGCGCAAGGCAACTAAAGCTGACCCCCGGCCTCTTAAGGACAGCGCAAGCGAAGCGATCGAACACTTTCTGAAAACCCTCGATGGTGAGCCCTGCAGTGACTTATACGACATGGTGCTGCAACAGGTAGAGGCGCCTCTATTCAAAGCGGTGCTGGAATACACCCAACACAATCAGAGCCATGCTGCGACGATGCTGGGCTTGAATCGCGGCACCCTGCGTAAAAAGCTCCGGCAGCACGGACTGCTGAACGAACCCGAGCCGCCGAAGCGAAAGCGGTCAAGCCGCACTCCCAAATCACCTGCAAGCAAGACTGCAACAAACAAGACTGCAACAAAAAGGAAACGATAGATCATGAGCGAAGCCGGACTGGCCCCCTTGAGGCGTGCCCTCATCAGTGTTTCAGACAAAACCGGCATTGTGGAATTTGCCCGCGCGCTTGCCCAGCGAGGTGTTGAGATTCTCTCTACCGGGGGCACATGCCGCCTGTTGCGCGAGGAAGGGCTGACCATCACCGAAGTCTCTGACCACACCGGCTTTCCCGAGATGATGGATGGCCGGGTCAAAACGCTACATCCCACCATCCACGGCGGCATCCTTGGCCGGCGCGGCACCGACGATGATGTGATGTCAGACCACAGTATCGCGCCGATCGACCTGGTAGTGGTCAACCTCTACCCCTTTGAAGCGACGGTCGCCCGCCCTGACTGCTCGCTGGAGGACGCCGTTGAGAACATCGATATCGGTGGCCCGACAATGGTGCGCGCGGCGGCGAAAAACCATCGAGACGTGACGATTGTGGTGTCGGCAGGAGATTACGCCCGGGTGCTCGATGAACTCGCGGCGCACGATGGCCACACCACCCTCGCCACCCGATTTGATCTCGCCATCCGTGCTTATGAGCACACCGCGGCTTACGACGGCATGATCGCCAACTATTTTGGCTGTCTTACCGAGGGCGGGTCGGAGCGATTTCCGCGCACCTTTAACCTGCAACTCGAGAAAGTGCAGGAGATGCGCTACGGTGAAAATCCGCACCAGGGCGCTGCGTTTTACCGCGAATCCTCTGCCACCGAGGTGGGCATCAGCCGTGCCGAACAGCTGCAGGGCAAAGCACTTTCCTATAATAACGTCGCGGACACCGACGCCGCGCTGGAATGCGTCAAGACCTTCGAGGCCCCGGCCTGCGTCATCGTCAAGCACGCCAATCCCTGTGGAGTGGCTCTTGCCAGTGACCTGCTCAGCGCCTACGACCTCGCTTTTCATACCGACACGGAGTCGGCCTTTGGCGGCATCATCGCCTTTAACCGGGAGCTCGATGGCAAAACAGCCGAGGCCATTGTCGAGCGACAGTTTGTCGAGGTCATTATTGCCCCAGAGGTCTCCAGTGAGGCCGTGGCGGCAGTCGCGGCGAAGGAGAACGTTCGGTTGTTGCGCACGGGGCAGTGGGCTGAGCCCGCCGCTGCACGCGACTTCAAGCGCGTGAATGGCGGCTTGCTTATTCAGGACCGCGACGACGGCATGGTGACGCGAGAAGATCTCACCGTGGCCACAGAGCGTGCGCCGACTGACGCCGAATGGGAGGATTTGCTGTTCGCCTGGAAAGTCGCGAAATTCGTCAAGAGTAACGCCATCATTTACGCCGCCAAGCAGCGCACTATTGGCGTGGGTGCAGGGCAGATGTCTCGGGTGAACTCTGCTCGTATCGCTGCGATAAAAGCTGAACAAGCGGGGCTCGAAGTCAAAGGTGCGGTCATGGCCTCAGATGCGTTCTTCCCCTTTCGCGATGGCATCGACAATGCCGCCGAGCGAGGCATTGCGGCGGTGATCCAGCCGGGTGGCTCGATGCGCGATGAAGAGGTGATCGCCGCGGCGAACGAGGCGGGCATGGCCATGGTATTTACCGGCATGCGCCACTTCAGACACTGATCCGTGCGCAAAAGAGAGACAGCAGCATGAACATTCTGGTCGTGGGGAGCGGAGGCCGGGAGCATGCGCTGGCCTGGAAACTGGCAGAGCCCGAGACAGTCCAGCGGGTTTACGTGGCACCCGGCAATGCCGGTACCGCCCTTGAGCCCAAGCTGGAAAATATCGCGCTGGATCCCATGGACATTGAGGGGCTGGCTCAATTTGCCAAAGACCGCGACTGTGCACTCACGGTGATTGGGCCGGAGGCACCATTGGTCGCTGGGATCGTCGATCATTTTGCCGAGCAGGG
>JACETJ010000120.1 GCA_013911345.1 Congregibacter sp. | reverse complement strand
GAACGCATCTCCTGATGTAACCGTTCTACGTTGGCGAGCCCGGCTTGATGAATGGCCTCGGGGGTCAAATTGGTGGTTGTGAAATCTCGCAACCGGCTGGCGTAAAAAGCGTCACCGTCGGGGAATCGCCATACCCCGTCCTCTTGGGGCGCCACTGCCTGTTGAGATTGAACGGCCGCAATGAGGCGCTCGTAGGCAGGCTTCACCGCGGTCAACATGGCTTGCCGCCCTGCCTCTCGCAACTGGTCCGTAACGGCGGGCTCAACCTTGAGCGCGTCTAATTTGTCATTGAAATCGGCCCAGATCACGGAGGGCGAACCCGACTCATCAAAGGGTGCGCCGACCAGCACATTACCGGCGGACTCCATAATTTGCGGGATCATCCAGTCGACTAGATACAAACCTTTATCCATCCGGATCTGGATCTGCTCGATCACGCCGTCAAAATACTCCGGCAGGTTATTCAGCCGGGCGATGTAATCTCTGGCGTCCTGCTCTGAATCAATCGTATGCACATTGACCAACAGGCTAATGGGACTGGTATGAGGGCCCCGGAACTGGTGAATCACATAGCGATGGTGCCGGAACGCTGCGCCAGCCAGCGTGCGCTCAAGATCGAGCCGATAGAGCCGATAAGAAAGCTGCCGCGCGGGCGACAATTGGCTGGTGTCGATACCCTCCAGAAATGCCAGACGTTGTCGGGTAAGCTCAAGTGATTCGAGCTGAAAGGATTCGGACACGTCGTTCCACTGATCCTGTTGATCCTTTATGCCGAGGTAGCTGGCGCTGGCTGGGTATCGGGCCAGATCAGCCTCCCAGGTCGCCGCAAAAAATGCTTCCAGTCGCTGCTGCTCGGCGGATATCGGTGGCGCGTTAACAACCGGCGACACGGGTTCGTCTGCGGTCTTGCCGCAGGACACCAGCAGCACCGCCACGAGCAGTCCGAGTGCTCGACAAGCGGAGCCGGTCCGCATCACAAACGACTGCAATCTTCCTTGATACAAACGAAACATGGGGGCTTTCCTTACAAAACGAGTTTAAACCTGACACGGCGAGTCTCACGAAAAGAGCCGTTTTAAGCAGGCGCCGGAGCGACGTATTGTCACAGAATTCATTAGCCTCGGGGATACTCCTAAGTGGGGATTTCACGGACGCCATAATACTGTATAAAAATACAGTATTATGGCGCTATGTCGCTCTGGCTCTGCCTTCGTTTTGATTTATTGCCTCTGGAAGCACTGCTGAAACAGCATGGTCATGCGGGTGATGCACCAACGATTGTTGTCGCCCAGCGACGCATACTGGTCTGCGACGAATCGGCCAGCCTTGCCGGCGTAATGCCGACACACACTCTCAGTACGGCACAGGCGCTACTTGCTCACACCGAGTACCGTTTATTTGAACGCGCCCCGGAAACAGAAGATGCCTTGCTCGAGCAACTCACCATCTGGGCCTATGGCCTATCACCGCATCTGGAGCGCTGGCGCGATAATGCGCTGACGATCGAAATCGGCAGCTGTCTGCGCCTGCATCAGGGTCTTGGGTCGCTTCTAGAGAGGGTCGACGCAGAAATGAGCCTACGTGGACTGACTGTTACCGTGGGTGTCGCCGAAACCCGTGACGCAGCCTGGCTGCTGAGCCATGCTGAACGCGATATCGCCCGTCATCCCGAGCGCCCCCTCACAGAACGATTGGCGCCTTTGCCGCTAGAGCTGATTCAGGCCGATTTCCCCAAAATCATCAAACGGCTTGAGCGCTCCGGCATACAGCGATTCGGACAGTTACTGGATATCCCGCTCCCCGCGCTCGGAAAACGGTGCGGCGAAACCTTTCTAAACTGGCTGAGTCAGGTGAAAGGTCATCAACAGGAACCCGCCGTGACTTACCAGCCACCCGAGCGCTTCGAGGACACGCTGTGGTTCGGCTTTGACATCCAAAATCGACAGGAACTTCACCCCGCCATGCAGCGCTTGTTGACGCACTTCTGCCAATTTCTGGTAAACACACAGCTCAGCACTGTCGCGATTGAGTGGCGCTATTTACGGCCACAACGCTTAATACAAACACCGGCTCCATCACTCCAACCGCACGAAACCCGATCAGCACTGCAACGAGATTCACGGCCGGGCGCCACTGCTTTCAAGGTGTTTTCCGACGTCGCACAACACAATGCGAAGCTCTGGTTCGAACTGTCCTGCTTACAACTGGACACTTGGTCACTGCCGGAGGATATCGAGGGGATCTCGCTGGTCGTCGACCAGCTTCAGGAGGCCTCTGTCGCGCCGCAGGATTTATTTCATACCGGGGTCACGGCGGCATCACGGCATGAACTCGTTGACCGTCTACGCAGCAGACTTGGTCTACAGGCTGTCGGTTACCTCGACTGCCGTTATGAGCACCTCCCGGAGCATGCCGTTTTTGAGACGCATACGCTGAATACTCAGCAAAACCGTGACTGCGACGCTTTGGGACAGCGTCCTTTCTGGTTATTACCGACGCCACAGCCCATCCACCAGGATACCGAGCAGCTCTATTGGAATGGGCCGCTGGATGTGCTCCATGGCCCGGAGCGGATCGAGGATCAGTGGTGGACCACCCCTGTCAGCCGGGATTACTACATCGCCCAGACACCTCAGAAACAACCCGTTTGGATCTATCAGGACCGACATAATCGCCGCTGGTATTTACATGGGCTTTTTGCCTGACGCCGGAACACTGTTATGACGTATTCCGTCGAAAACGCTGATTCAACACCTCTTAACGGTGGTCCACTATCAATTCACTGTCGGCTCACTACAGCGTCAGAGGCATTATCCAACCAGATGAGCTCATCCGGGTCGAACCCCAGCTCGGTAATGCGCTGCAAAAACTGCGCTCGCAACGCTTCGCTGACCTCAGGCGTTCGCGCGAGAAACCATAAGTAACTGCGGTTGAAACCCGAGACAAAGGCGTAGTCGTAGTCCTCTCCCAGTTCAAAGACCACGTAGCTGCCATAGAAGGGCCCAAAGAAAGACACTTTCAGGTGCGCGATGTCAGGAGATTGCACAAAGCGCGCTACGCCTTCCGCCTCGCGCCATTCACCTTCCTCGAGATCAAATCCGCGATTCAAAACCGCAATGCTGCCGTCGGGGTTAACGTCATAGGTTGCGCTGACTTCGCTCAGACCATGCTCAAAACTATGGTCCAACCGAGCAATTTCATACCAGGTGCCGAGATAGCGGTTTTGATCAAACCCCCTGATAGGGTCAATACCCTCGGGCACACCGGTACAAGCCAACAACCCTAAAAAGAGCACGCCAATCAGGGCATATTGGCCGCGTCGTCGGTCAATCACTTTCATGCTCCACTCCCGTGTCTGATCACTCTTTACTGACTACTCCGGAGCTCGGAGCCTTCAAAAATATGGCGGCCTTCGCTTCGTAGCGGCTCTCGTGAAAAACAGTCTACGCTATTTCACCGCGGCGCTTTTCAGGGCAGCCTGCATACCGTTAGAATACTGTTTATTTATACAGTATTTGTCGTGTACGCCGAACTTCATTGCCTGACCCACTACAGCTTTTTGCGCGGCGCCTCGGCACCTGAGGAACTCGTCGGCCGCGCAGCAAACTGCGGTTATTACGCCCTGGCCATTGCCGACGAGTGCTCGCTGGCAGGCGTCGTCAAAGCACACGTCGCCGCCAAAGAGCGGGGGCTTAAGCTGATTATTGGCAGCGAGTTCACCCTGACCGAAGGTATTCGCCTGGTCGCACTGGTACCCAGCCGCGAGGCGTATGGAGAACTCTCGGGGCTCATCAGTCGTGCGCGCCGCCGCAGCGGTAAAGGCGAATATTGTGTTCATCTACGCGATGTGATCTTTCATCTCAAACGCTGCCTGCTCATCCTCTTGCCAGATGACACCGACAATCAGACCGCTCATCTCCAACAACTGACAAGGCGGTGCAAGGGGCGAGTTTGGATCGGCATCAGCAGACTACTGGGGAACGATGAATGGCGCCGCTTCAAGCACCGCTACCACATGGCACAAAACCTTCAGGTACCCATGGTGGCCTGTGGCGAGGTGCAAATGCACAGCGCCAAACGCAAGGCGCTGCATGATGTGCTGACCGCGATCAGACTACAGACTCCAGTGCAGCAACTAGGGCACCGCCGGCTGATCAACAGCCAGCAGCATCTGCGCACACTAGATGCCTTGCTCTCGCTATACCCTGAAACACTCATCGACGAGACACGTCATATCGCTGACCGATGCCAGTTCAGTCTTGATGAACTGCGCTATGAATACCCGGAAGAGGTCGTACCTTCGCATCACACTGCCAACAGTTATCTGCGCCAGGAAGTCGCGGCCGGTGCCAAATTGCGCTGGCCAGACGGCGTGCCCGAAGCTGTCCAAACGCGGATCCATCAGGAACTCGATCTGATTACCGAGCTTTCCTACGAGTACTACTTTTTAACTGTTTACGACATTGTCCGGTTTGCCAAGTCACGCCATATCCTCTGCCAGGGCAGAGGTTCTGCTGCTAACTCCGTCGTTTGCTACTGCCTGCACATCACCGAGGTCTCCCCGGAACAGGTCTCGCTACTATTCGAGCGATTTATCTCGCGGGAGCGAGATGAGCCACCTGATATTGATGTGGACTTCGAGCATGAACGGCGCGAAGAAGTGATTCAGTACATCTATGAAAAGTACAGCCGTCGCCGCGCGGCGCTGGCCGCAACGGTGATCACCTACCGGTCGCGCAGCGCGGTCCGCGATGTCGGTAAAGCTATGGGATTTGATGCCAGCTTTATCGATGAGCTGGCGAGCTCCCTCGCCTGGTGGAATCGGGAAAAAGAATTGACCAACCGTTTTCAGCAACAAGGTCTGGCACGCTCTGGGGAACTGGCAGAACACTTTATGGCGAGAGTCCAGGAAATTCTGGGCTTCCCGCGCCATCTGTCACAGCATGTGGGTGGGTTTGTCATCAGCCGCGGGCCGATTTCGAATCTGGTCCCCGTCGAAAATGCCAGCATGCCTGACCGCACCGTTATTCAATGGGATAAAGAAGACATCGAGGCACTGGGGCTCCTGAAGGTCGATATTCTCGCCCTCGGCATGCTGTCAGCCATTCGCAAAAGCCTCGACATGATCAGCCGGGATCATCCTGATATCCGCCGCATACAGGATATTCCCAAAGAAGATGCCGCCACCTACAGAATGCTGCAAAAGGCCGACTCTCTCGGTGTGTTTCAGATCGAGTCGCGCGCGCAAATGTCGATGCTGCCACGACTGAAACCCGCCTGCTTTTACGACCTGGTGATCGAGATCGCCAT
>JACETJ010000012.1 GCA_013911345.1 Congregibacter sp. | reverse complement strand
ATATTGCGGTTCACTCGATGAAAGACGTGCCGATGTTTATGCCGGACGGGCTGACGTTGGGTGTGATTTGTGAGCGCGAGGATCCCCGCGATGCGTTGGTTGGATGCACTGATTTCGAGCAGCTTGCCCAAGGCGCGCGTCTCGGAACATCGAGTTTGCGTCGCAGCTGCCAACTGAGTCGGCATCGCCCCGACTTAGAGATCGGCTTTCTGCGGGGCAACGTCAATACGCGCCTCGCAAAACTGGATGGCGGCGAATTTGACGCCATTATCCTCGCCTGCGCCGGCCTGATTCGCCTGGGTTTCGAGGATCGCATTGGCGCTGCAATCGACCCTGATCTGTCATTGCCAGCCGCAGGGCAAGGCGCTGTAGGGATTGAATTTCGTGAGTCGGATCAACGGGTTCGTGATCTGCTGGCTCCACTGGATCATGAGGGCACGGCCACGCGCGTGCTCGCGGAGCGGGCGGTAGTCCGCCGACTCGATGGTGGCTGCGACGTCCCGATCGCGGCGTTCGCCGAGTTCGAGGGTGACGGCTTGTGGTTGCGCGCACGCGTCGGTGCGACAGATGGAACCAGCCTCCTGGAGGCGGAAGCGCGAGGCGCTGACCCGGATCAACTGGGTCAGCGTGTTGCAGAGATGCTGCTCTCACAGGGAGCGGAGGATCTGATTCGCGCGGCGAGGGGATGACGACAGTTGTTCTGACCCGGCCGCAGGCTGACAGCGAGCGACTGTCTCATGCCCTGCAGCGGGAGGGCTTTCAAACCCGGGTTATTCCTATCATGACCATTCAGGCGATACCGGCCTCAGAGCGGGCGCTTGCGCCTGCTCTGAGCGATGACGCCTTGTGCATTTTCATCAGTGCCAATGCCGTGCGATTCGGGTTGCCGCAATTGGGTCCCGAGTTGGCGCGCTGCTCAGACCTCACAGTGATTGCGGTGGGGAACAAAACACGCGACACCTTGGCAGCAGAAGGGATTCAGGCACAGGTACCGGTTCGGGCTGACTCGGAGGGGTTGCTGGCGATGCCCGCACTCTCTGCGCCTGATTCGCGCGACGTTGTCATTGTAAAAGGCGAGGGCGGTCGCGAGCTGCTGGCATCTGAACTCACCCGCCGTGGGGCCCGTGTCACAGAGTGGGGGTGTTATCGCCGATGCTGGCCAGATGTCGACGTGTCGAGATTGACTGAAATCAGCGCGGGGCTGATTTTTCAGGCAAGCAGTGGCGAGATGCTGTCACGATTGGCGGAATTGTTGGCTGGTGAGGGGCAGGAGGATCTGTTCCAATCACCGATCATCGTCCCCTCGGACCGCGTTGCCAGCCTCGCTACAGAGATGGGCTGGGGGCAGGTGGTCCGTGCGGAAGATGCCAGTGACGATGCATTCATGCGCGCGCTGAAGCAGCACACACAGCCAGGAACCAACAGATGACAGAACCGGTTGCGCCCGCGGAGACTCCGACCGCGCCAACAGCAAAACCCAACGCGGCAAAAGGGTCGCGAGGACGGCGGTGGGCGATCGGCCTGTCGCTGTTCACGCTGCTGACGCTGGCCGGATTGACAGCGACCGGCTACTGGTTGGGCTGGCCCTGGGTGCAGGCGCAGTGGCAACGATTTGAAAATCTGGAGCGTCAGCTTGCTGACGTCCAGGCAGCGCCGACTGAACCGGCGCCCGATGTGGCCGCGTTGGCGCGAGCCGCTGCCGATCAGCGCGTCGAGGCTGGTTTGGCAAAGGTTGAGGCTGATTGGCAACGGGAGCTTTCTGCCCTTCGCGCGCGGCAGAATGCTGAGCGTGCTGAATCTGTGCGCCAGTTAGGCGGCCGTATGGGTCGGGTAGAAGATCAGATGGACCGACTCTTGGCGGTCGATCGACGCGCTTGGTTGGGGCAGGAGGCCGTATTTCTGACGCGCTTGGCCGGGCAGCGGCTGTTGGTGGCGCGTGACGTGGATGCCGCGTTGGCCCTGCTGGAGCAGGCCGATGTGCTGCTGCGCGACACCGGTGAGCCAAAGTTTGAGGGGGTGCGTCTGGCGATTGCCCGCGACCGCGCAGCGCTGGCGGCGGTGCCCCGAGTGGATCAGGTGGGGCTCTATGCAAGATTATCCGGGCTCATCGATCAGGTAGACAAACTGCAGCTGGAGTTTGAAGCGCCCTCTGAGGAAGCTCAGCCTGCTGTGGCACCTGATACAGGGTGGTGGGCGCAGGCAGCCAGTGGTTGGCGCGCCGCGCTGGCAAAGTTATCAGATCATTTGATTGTCCGGCGTCGCAGCGATGAGATCGCGCAACTGATGACTCCCGAGTGGGCGGCGCTGGCCAGGCAGAATATCCGAATGCTGATCGAGCAGGCGCAAATTGCCATGCTGTCAGCGAATCAGCCTCTGTTCGAACGATCGCTGCAACGCGCGTCGGGTTTCGTCGCGTTATTTGCAGAACAGGATGCGGAACGCGTAACCAGTATTGTGCAGACTCTCGACGTACTCCGAAGTGAGACGATTGCGCCGGAACTACCTGAGCTTACTGAAACCCGTAGCCTGCTCGAGAGCGAAGTCGAACGACTGGGTAACAGGACGGCGCCCTGACCATGGCGCGATTCAGTTTGTATCTGGTGTGCTCTCTGGTACTGGGTGCCGTGCTGGTCAACGCTATCTCGCAGGACCCCGGCTATCTATTGCTGACCTGGGGCGACTACCAGGTGGAGACATCTGTTTGGCTTGCACTCAGTGCGCTGGTGCTTTCTCTCTTGCTGCTGTGGTTTGTTCTCCGGGCGCTGCGCACCACGCTGAGGGTGCCACGCGCGCTGCGTCGCTGGTTGGGGATACGCTCTGCTCGCGGTGCACAGCGCAGAGCGGACAAAGGCTTTACCGCCTTTTTTGAGGGCCACTGGGATGTGGCGGAGAAAGCACTCAAGAAAGGCGGCGCTCCCGACGAGCAAACAATCTTGCACCCCCTTTATGCGGCGCTTGCAGCATTGCATCGCGGAGAATCGGCGCGCGCGCTGATGTTACTGGAGCAGGCTGAAACAGAGGGATCGGCCCCCGCCCCGCTCATCGCACTTGCCAGGTTCGAGTGTTACCTAGATGCCGGCTCTGCCGACCAGGCCGAGCGATCGTTAGAGCAGCTGTCTAACTCAGATCGCAAAACGCCCCGCGCTAAGGCGTTGCGGGCTGAACTCGCTTTCTTGCAGCGGGATTGGCAGCCATTGATCGAACTGCTGCCTGACGTCCGACGTGCCAGGACAGCGCCCGATGAGCAGATCAAGGTTTGGGAGCGAGAGGGCTGGATCGGTCTGCTCACACAGGCAGATGACGTTGTGCCTGTCTGGAAACGCGCACCGGATGCGCTCAAAGCACCAGGGCAACCGCTTTGGCCTTTACTGCTGGATATCTTGCAGCAAGGCACCCAAACAGATGCTTTGCAAAAGGTACTCCAAGAGCGCCTGCAGCAGCATTGCGAACCGGCGACGCTCGAGGCGCTGCCCCGCCTGCCCGATCGCCAGTTAGTAAAAATGAAAAAAGCGATTCAGCGCTGGTGCAATGAGGACAGCAACGGTCATTGCCAAGCTACGTTGGCTCGTATTGCGCGAATTGAGGGTGATGCTGAAGCGGAGGCAGACCTGTGGCAAAAGGCGCATGCATCTCATCCGTCTGCGTCACACGCTGCAGGCTGGGCAGACTGTTTGCGTCATCAGGGTAAGGAGGCGGAAGCGGCGGAGCTGGAGGCGGAGGCCTTAGCGGCCTTGCGCTAGAAGTATTGGGAGAATCTGTGGAGTGATTGCTCTAGCGGCCCGGCAAGACAATACCGAGAGTCTCCCACAAGGAATCAACGCGCTCGCGTGTGGCAGCGTCCATCTCGATTGTGCGGCCCCACTCGCGATCGGTTTCACCTTCCCACTTGTGGGTCGCGTCCATGCCCATCTTGGAGCCCAGCCCCGCAACAGGAGACGCAAAATCAAGATAATCGATCGGCGTATTCTCCACGATGGTGCAGTCTCTGGCGGGATCCATGCGGGTCGTCATGGCCCATACCACATCCTCCCAGGAGCGCGCGTTCACATCGTCATCAGTCACAATGATGAATTTGGTATACATGAACTGTCGCAAGAATGACCACACACCGAACATCACCCTTTTTGCGTGACCGGGATACTCTTTGCGCATGGTGACCACGGCCATACGATACGAGCAGCCCTCGGGTGGTAGGTAGAAATCAGTAATTTCCGGGAACTGTTTTTTCAGCAACGGGACAAACACTTCGTTCAGCGCCACTCCGAGTATCGCCGGCTCATCAGGTGGCCTGCCCGTGTAGGTGCTGTGATAGATCGGTTTGTCTCGCGTGGTGATGGTCTCCACGGTGAACACCGGGAAACGTTCAACCTCATTGTAATAGCCGGTGTGGTCGCCGTACGGTCCCTCATCGGCCATCTCGTTCGGGTCGATATAACCCTCAAGAATGATCTCGCTGTGAGCTGGCACCATCAGGTCATTGTTGCGACACACGTCTGTAACGCATTGGGCCAAGTCGGTCTTCTTGCCGCGAAGTAGTCCCGCAAAGGCATATTCGGAGAGCGAATCGGGCACCGGCGTCACGGCGCCTAGAGTCGTTGCCGGATCAGCGCCGAGTGCTACGGCGACTGGGTAGGGTTCGCCCGGCCGCTTCAGCTGCCAGTCACGGAAATCCAGCGCGCCACCGCGATGCGGCAGCCAGCGCATGATCAATTTATTGCGACCGAGCAGCTGCATGCGGTAGATGCCCAGATTCATCCGCTCTTTCTCGGGCCCGCGGGTAATGACCAGGGGCCAGGTTACCAGTGGACCAACATCCTCCGGCCAACAGGTCTGGATCGGTAGCTGAGTAAGGTCGACATCGTCACCGCGCACAACCTGCTGCTGGCAGGGTGGCTTTTTAACGACGTTGGGCCCCATGGTCAGGATCTTTTTTAGGAGCGGCGCCTTGTCTACGAGGTCCCGAAAGCCTTTGGGAGGGTCGGGTTGCCGCAGGTAGGCCAGCAGCTCGCCGACTTCACGCAACGCCTCGACGTTCTCTTCACCCATGCCCAACGCCACACGCCGCTCTGCGCCAAATAGATTAGCGAGTACGGGGATCTCAGAGCCCTTGGGGTTTTCAAATAACAGAGCTGGGCCGCCGCCACGAAGGGTACGGTCGGCGATTTCAGTCATCTCAAGATTGGGATCGACCTCAGTGGTAATGCGCACCAAATCGCCCCGTTTCTCGAGCTCACTGATGAACTCACGCAGGTCGACAAAGCTGGGCATGACGAGGAATTACTTCCGCTTCATTGACTTGAAGAATTCCTCGTTCGACTTGGTATCCTTCAATTTATCAAGCTGGAATTCGATTGCGGGCAAATCTTCCATACCATGGAGCAGCTTGCGCAAAATCCACATACGCTGCAGTTCCTCTTCGCCGGTCAGCAGCTCTTCGCGACGCGTTCCTGATCGGCGGATATTGATGGCAGGGTAAACGCGCTTCTCCGCAATCTTGCGATCGAGGTGCAGCTCCAAGTTGCCCGTGCCCTTGAACTCTTCGTAGATGACTTCGTCCATCTTCGAGCCGGTATCGATCAGCGCTGTGGCGATAATGGAGAGGCTGCCACCTTCCTCAATATTTCTGGCCGCGCCGAAGAACCGCTTGGGTCGCTCCAATGCGTGGGCGTCCACACCACCGGTCAGTACCTTTCCGGAGCTGGGGATCACAGTATTGTAGGCGCGAGCGAGGCGCGTAATAGAGTCGAGCAGGATCACCACGTCGCGTTTGTGCTCTACCAGTCGCTTCGCTTTTTCAATCACCATGTCGGCGACTTGAACGTGGCGCGAGGGCGGTTCGTCGAAGGTAGAGGCGACGACTTCGGCACCGCGTGCGCCCACCGAGCGCTGCATCTCGGTCACTTCTTCCGGCCGTTCGTCGATGAGTAGCACGATCACGTAGCACTCGGGGTTGTTGGTGATGATCGCCTGGGCAATGTTCTGCATCATGATCGTCTTGCCAGCCTTGGGCGGTGCGACGAGCAGCCCACGCTGGCCTTTCCCGATCGGTGCCACAAGATCAATTAGACGTCCCGTCAGGTCCTCGGTGGAGCCGTTGCCTTTCTCAAGGGTCAGGCGCTCATTCGGGAACAGCGGCGTAAGGTTTTCAAACAGGATCTTGCTTTTGGCGCTCTCCGGGGACTCAAAGTTAACTTCCTTCACCTTTAAAAGCGCGAAGTAACGCTCCGAATCCTTGGGCGGTCGAATCATGCCGGTAACGGTGTCACCGGTGCGCAGGTTAAAGCGCCGAATCTGGCTGGGGCTCACATAGATGTCGTCGGGGCCTGCGAGGAAGGAACTGTCTGCCGATCTTAGGAAGCCGAAACCATCCTGCAGAATTTCCAGTACGCCATCGCCAAAGATGTCTTCACCGCTTTTGGCATGACGTTTGAGCAGGGCAAAGATGATGTCCTGCTTGCGTGAGCGCGCCATGTTCTCGATGCCCATCTCGCGGGCCATATCAATGAGTTCCTGGGTCGACTTGTTTTTCAAGTCGGTCAGGCTCATGGGGTTTTCGCTGGGGGTGTTGGGATCACGCCGCGGACGTCGCTGTCGCCCCCGTCGAGAGCGGCCCTGAGGTGCTTCTTCACCACCATTCTCAGTTTCAGCGGGCGCGTCACTCGATCCCTCGCTGGAGGCTTCTGCCTCCGAAGCTTTGAGCTTCAGGGTTCGCCCGTTCTTTTTAGTATTTTCGGTAGCCGCCTCATCACTGGCGACGGCGGTATCACTGTTGGTGGCTTCCAACTCTTCGGTGTTGGTGCTGGTTTGGTCTTCCACGAATCACTTCCGAATAAATAGGTAAATTGGGTCAATAGGGAAAGGGCCTGCCCCGATAATGCTTGTTGCTTTTTGTGCTTGCGCGGGTCGGGGTAGAAATTGCCACCCGGACGACCTCAAGGATTCACTCGATCAACGCGCTCAGCAAAGGCTCTGCGGCTGCGGTGAAAAAAGAAAAAGTCGGGTGCAACGGGAGCCGTACAGGTCCCGATTGACCAAAGTTAGCACCGGAAGATGGGCGCGTCCAGCAAAAAATAAGGGGGTATTTTTGCCGGTCTCGCCTACACCACGGTGTCTACAAACTCACTCAGTTGAGTCTTTGACAGCGCACCGACTTTGGTGTCGACCGCATTCCCACCTTTAAACATGATCAAGGTCGGGATGCCTCTAATGTTGAACTTGCCCGGCATGTCTGGGTTGGCGTCTACGTCGACCTTACAGACTTTGACCTTTCCAGCGTATTCTGTGGCAATCTCTTCGAGGATGGGTGCGATCATCTTGCAGGGACCACACCACTCGGCCCAAAAATCAACCAGTACAGGTAGGTCGCTTGAGAGCACCTCCGCGTCGAAATTGTCGTCGGTCACGTGCAGAATGTCAGCGCTCATAGGTGCTCCGTTGTCAGGCATGGCTTAAGCCGGGTTCAGGGAATACGTTGTGAAAGCCGAAAAATATCCTACTGCCCCGCGGGCGGCAAGCGTTGGTCACTATTTGCCGGTTGGCTCATGACCTCTCCGGCACTGGAGGCGGGGGCTGAATGGCGTGTGTATCTCCTACAGTGCTCGGACAAGTCGTTGTATGCGGGCATTACGACAGATATGAACAGAAGACTTCAGCAGCACAATGGACAACTGCCCGGCGGTGCTCGATACACGCGAGGCCGTCGACCGGTCACAGTGGTGTGGTCTGAAACTTGTGACTCTAGATCCGAGGCACTGCAGCGAGAGGCGGCTGTGCGCCGTCTGACTCGGCGCCAGAAACAGGCGTTGATCGCAGCATCAGAAAGAGGTGACAGGCAGTGAAAGCAACTCCTTTCTGGGACTGGGCGCTGGCACAGTACCGGTCTGAGGCCACTCAGGATCTGCTGTTGAGGCTGCAGCAAGAGGCAGATTTGGTCATCCTTGAGGCATTGTTCGTCAGCTGGTTAGCCAGCGAAGGCTATCAATGGCGATCAGAGGACGCACTGCAGTTGCGTGACGCGACCCAGGACTGGATCGATGAGGTGGTGTTGCCACTCCGGGCTGTCAGGGAGCGCTGGAAGCGTGATGCGGGCATGGAGGCGTCGCGGCGGCATTTGTTGGAACTGGAAGTCGAGGCTGAGCGGCATCTCGCCGAGTTGATGTGGGCCAACAGCGAATCAGCGCGTAGCGAGGCAATCAGCGCGGCTCCGTCTCCGATGCGCGCTACCCAACATCAGATGAATAGCAATCTGCTCGCATTGCCTGTTTTTCAGAACGGTAAATATGCCTCGGAAAGGGAGCAACTGGTGGCACTGCTCCTCGAGTCAACGTAACATCGCTCCCCCGACGTAAACAGAACAGGGAAAACGTTGAGTATGCGTACCTTACTAAATCATTTGGGGCGGCTTTCAGTGGCTGCCATGTTAGCGACGGTGATCGGCTGCGGCGGCGCCTCGCAAGAGCAGGAGATTACCTTGGAATCGGCGGATGCACGTTTGAGTTATGGGGTTGGTCTGAGAATGGGTCAGCGCATGGCTGCCGATGGCATGACAGTTGATGTCGCCGCCTATGCAGCGGGCCTTGAGGACGCCATGACTGGCGCAGAGGCTAAGCTGACCGATGAAGAGATCAATACAGAAATGTCAGCTTTCCAAGAGCGAAGACAGGCGGAGGCGGAAGCCGAGCGCATCGCGCAGGCGCAGTCTAATCTGGAGGTAGGCAGAGCCTATATGGAAGAAATGAGTGCAAACGAAGAAGTCCAGACCACAGCGTCGGGGCTCCAGTACATTGTGATGGAGCCGGGCGAGGGTGATAACCCCGTGGCGGCAGACTCGGTCGAGGTGCACTATGAAGGCCGTCTGGTTGATGGAACAGTTTTTGATAGTAGCTTTGAGCGAGGCCAGACCGTGACCTTTGGACTGACTCAGGTGATTCCTGGCTGGACAGAGGGATTGCAGCTGATGAAGCCCGGCGCAAAGTACAAGTTCATCATTCCCCCGGAGCTGGGGTACGGTGAGGGCGGGGCAGGTCAGATGATCGGACCCAACGCGACATTGCTGTTTGATGTTGAGCTGATCGCCGTGGTCAAGGCAGACGCGGACGCCGAGTGATCATGGTCGGAAAGACTCAAGCCTTATAGAGTTTGGAAAGCGCCCTTAAGGGCGCTTTTTTTTGCTCACTGCACCTTGAGGGTGGAGCGGTTGGCTTGCGGTTACAGCAAAATATGAGGAAGTAGCGAGCTCTATTCGGTGCCGGTGCTAACCGATGAGTTTGTCTCAGACGGATTGATACTGAGCGTAGAATTGCGACAGGTAGGCGTCAAAAGATTCACTCTCGTGTGACTCGATTTCTGTTTGTCGTTGCAGGGATGATGCTGCATCCCGGGTCATGGTCTCCCAGATCGCGTCGGACATAGGGTGATCAAGGTGCTGTTGATGCCACTTGCGAGAGTAGCGAAGCGCCAATTGCCAGAAACTTTGTTGCTTGGATGACATCTCATCCAGTATTTGCGCCGACAGCGTCAGTGCGGGATCGTCAACTTGCTGCCGCGCCCGCGCCACTACCTCTTGATAATTAGTGCCTCCAGACTCTGCATCATGCCAGCGAGCGATTTCATCCATGCGCTCCAGTATGGGCTGGGCCAATTCGGGTAGCGGCGTCTCGACGCCCGCTCTAGAGAGTAACGTCAGCCCGGGCTCGCGCCCGCGATTGACCATCCGCTGGAGGTTGGTTTTGTTTTGGCGTTGACCCGCTGCATCACACTGTGGGCTGTCGTCCACCAGACACCCTATGAGGAAGAGGTCGATCAAACGCATGGTATTGGCATCGATTCCCAAGGGTATGAACGGATTGATGTCCACGCAGCGCACCTCGACGTATTCAATACCGTGACGCGCAAGAGCGACCACAGGCGCCTCACCACTTTGCGTTACCCGCTTGGGTCGAATCGGGCTGTAGTACTCATTTTCAATTTGCAGTAACGAGGTGTTCAGCTGAGCCTGCTCACCGTTGTCCATTGTTTCAAATTCAGAGTAGGCGGGGTGCGGCGTCAGGATGGCGTCACGCAGTGCGGAGATGTATTGAGCAAGGTCGTTGTAACAGACGTCCATCCCAGCCTGTGCGTTACTGGTATAGCCAAGATCCCCCATGCGCAACGTCGTGGCAAAGGGCAAGTAGTAGCTGTGGTGATCATCGCCCATGGGTTCAAGCGGGTGGTTTTTGTTGCCCTGTAAAAAACTGGCGCAGACTGCCGGGGAGGCTCCCAGCAGATACATCAGCAACCAGACCCGGGAAAAAAAGTTCCTGATGAGTGCCAGATAGCCCTCGGTCTGAAATGCTTGATCATCAATCTGATTGCCTGCGACTTGATTTGCAGCCGCCCAGAAGGCATCAGGGAGAGAGAAATTGTAGTGGATGCCTGCGATTGCTTGCATCTTTCGTCCATAACGCACGCTCAGCCCGTTGCGGTAGATGCGCTTCATTTGGCCAACATTGGATGGGCCGAATTCGGCGATCGGGATGCCAGAATCACCATTGACGATGCAGGGCATACTGGCGTTCCACAGCAGTTCTTGTTTCAGGTGACGCGCGGTGAATCCATGAAGATTCGCTAACGCCTGCTCGGTGTCTGATATGGAGTGTGAGGCTGGAGTGATGAACTCGAGCAATGCCTCAGAATAGTCTGTGGTGATGGCTGGGTGCGTCAGGGTTGACCCAAGCTCTGTCGGGTGAGGTGTTTGTGCGAGGGTTGCCTGATCTGTGGTGACCCGGAGGCTCTCTTTTTCTATGCCGCGCCGGATCTGACTGAGCCATGTGGGATCAGCTTCAAGAACCTTCTGGAAGATCGCGGCTTGGCTTGACACGGTGGCTCCTATGTGAGGAATTGACGGCAATCGCGCTGGGCTTTAGCGACCGTCAGGGGTTAAATTGGTGCGGAGTGTACGGCGCAAGGAGCGCACCGTATAGGGAAAAAGCACGGCTTTCGCAGTGACCGAAAGCTTGGGATGTGAACACAAGGAGATGTGACAGTCATGCGAATACATCAATGGCTTAAGGTGCTGGCCGAGCGCAAGGGGTCTGATCTATATCTCGCTACAGGCGCGCCGCCGTGCGCCAAGTTTGAAGGCGAGCTAAAGACCATCTCATCCGATATTCTTGGGCCTGGTGAGGTGGCCGAGATAGCCAATGAGTTGATGGATGACACCCAGCGAGAGGATTTCGCACGCGATTTGGAGATGAATTTGGCCGTGTCTCTTCCCAGCGTGGGACGTTTCAGAGTCAACGTCTTTCGTCAGCGTAACGAAGTCAGCATTGTTGCCCGCTTCATCGTCATGGACATCCCGCAATGGCACGATCTCGGTCTACCCGAAATCTTGACCGAGCTCATCATGCGGAAGCGCGGCCTGATTCTGTTCGTCGGTGCCACGGGCTCAGGCAAGTCCACGTCCTTGGCTGCCATGATCGATTATCGCAACAGCCATACCAGTGGACACATTGTGACGATCGAGGACCCGGTCGAGTTTGTGCACCGGCATAAAAAGTCCATCGTGAACCAGCGCGAGGTGGGGGTAGATACCCGCAATTGGCACAACGCGCTAAAGAACACGCTGCGTCAGGCCCCCGACGTCATCCTGATCGGCGAGATTCGCGACCGCGAAACAATGGAGCACGCTATCTCCTTTGCGGAGACCGGACACTTGTGTATCTCGACGCTGCACGCGAACAACGCCAATCAGGCCCTCGATCGGATTATCAACTTCTTTCCCGAGGAAAAGCGACAACAGTTGTTGATGGACCTGTCCCTCAACCTGCAGGCTTTTGTGTCCCAGCGGCTCATCCCTAATACAGAAGGTGGCCGCAGCGCGGCAGTCGAAGTGATGTTGGGTTCGCCGACGGTGAAGGAGTTGATTTTGCGCGGCGATATTGGCGGTCTTAAAGAAATCATGGAGAAGTCCAAAGATCGCGGTATGAAGACCTTCGACATGGCGTTGTTTGACTTATGTCAGTCCGGTGAGATTTCCGAGCAGGAGGCGCTGCGTAATGCCGATTCGGAGAACAACCTGCGCCTGCGTTTGAAGTTAGCCGGAGATCAGGAGTCCGACGAAGAGAAAACCAGTTTCAGTCTCGAGGAGACGCAGACTTAGGCGAGCCCTGTCTGAAACTGACTGAGCCTGTCCTGGCCGGCATTGCCTGCAAGCGTATCGCGAAAGCTGGTTTTCCGTTCCAGAATATCCACCATATCGCGCTCGATCAGTGTCACTAACTGCGGAACAGTGAGCTCTCTGAGCTTGATGCCCTCTCGGTTAGTGAAGATATAGCTATCCTTATCGAGATCTCTTACCGCCACTCTCGCCATAATCGGCGGTTCGCGATCGTGGAAGCCAAGCCAGGTGCCAATGGGGATCTGCAGTTGCAGCACCGTATTGGTATCAAACGGCTGTTCAGCGCTGAGCGCGCGGTCGCTGTCTTCAGACTGACTGATGGGTAATGCGTCGGTTTGCTGACGAGCCCGCTGTTCGGCTTCGCGCAGTTGTTGCGCGGCAATTTCACGTTCGCTGGCCAGTTCCGCTGATTCCTTTTCTGCAATCTGGGACTGCTTTGCACGGGCTTCGGCTTGGGCAGCCTGTTGTTGTGCGAGCCACTTGGTTTTTTCCATGGCCGCCTCAACCAGCGCCCGAGAGAAGGTCTGTTGTGTGTCGAGCCTGATCGCCTCTCCCGAACGCAGGAGATTCGCAAATTCGTCGGCACTGAGCCTCAACGCTCGGGCGCCCGCGAAATCCATAAATACCAAATGGCTATTGTGGCCAAACGCTCCCGACAGGCGAAGTCGCCGAACACCATCGGTTTGATGAATGCGGTACCACTGCCCACGCTCAATGCCGGAACTCTCGAGTGAAGTGGTCGAGCTCTGCAACCAGTCAGCGGTCGATTTTCCGTCGAGCACGACCGGGGAGAGCGTGCTGCTGGGCTCCTGTTTCGAGGCGTGTCGAAGCCGCAGGTAATCGAGCATGTCGCCAGCGTTCTGCGCTCGCTCGTTGGACAGACCGACCTGTTCCAATACGTCGCGGACCTGCTGGGGCAATTCATTGGCGTTTGCTCCGCCATTGGTTTCAGAACGCGCCGAGTCGCTCTGGCCAAATAGATCGATAAAGAGCTCGGTCGTCGAGCAATACTGTTGCCAGACAGCTCCATCCGTGCCGAGGTTCTTTACCAGTGCGACACCTGCTTCGAACCAATCCCCGCCCAGAAAATCCGATAGTTTTGCGGGAAACGTGGAGCTCCCAAGTCTTTGACTTAGCTGATCACCCACCGTTCGTCTGGCGACGGCACTAGCCATCGAAGTGGCCTCGCGCTCGATCAGACCTGAGTCAAGACGCTCAAGTTGCCCGGAATAGCCACTGATCTTCTGCTCTAGCAGATGCAGGGTGTGATCAACTGCAGGCTCGCTAGGGAAATCCTGCAGGCATCGTTGTATCACTTCGCTGACGGCATCCACCGCAGGTCGCGCAGTTTTGCCCAGATCCGAGGACCATCCCGCGAAGCCTTCATACAGAGTGTCGAGCAGGCGATGCAGGGCGTGGGCGCCGGGCGTAAAAAATCGATCTTCTGAGCAGGCGAAGGCTGCGGCGAGTGGCTTCGCGGCAAGCAGCAGGTGCTCCAGCTCTGGGTCGAGAGAGTAGTGTGCGTGCCAGCGCGCGAAAACCGAATCGATCCAGTCCAACACTGCGGCAGGCTCAGAGGCGATGAGCTCATCTCCCCCCGCTGCCAGCGCAGTGCGCAACGCTTGATTCTGTGGCAGCGATAGTTTCGATAGCGCAGCTACTAGCGCCTCGCCGGTTAATCCTTCTGTTTGAGAGGGCAGGGCAAAGCCGGTGCGGACCTCCACCTCTAATGAGCGGGTCAGTGGCAGGCGGTCATCTTCCATGGCTTGACTCCTGTACGCGCTAGCTGATGCTCGCGGTGGCGAACACTACTACCCACCCGTTAGGGCCGTTGGGTACCAATAGCAGTCAGCTGTTCAACGCTTATCTGACAGTAATTTGTCGATAATGCGCTCCAACTGGTTGAGATTATTACACTCTTTAGCCAAGTGACAGTGTCTTTTCACCAGTAACATTTCCGAATCACCCGTGCCCCACAATCGCGTGGATTCCGGGTTTAACCAGATCAGCTGCCTGGCTCGCGCTTTGATCTCTCCCAAGAGGTCCAGTCTCGGATCGGCCTGATTGTTTCGCGCGTCACCCAATACAATCACTGTGGTCGCGCTGTTCACCTCAGCAAGTGCTAGCTCGGAAAAATCCTGCAGCGCCCGGCCATAATCGGTTGCACCTCCGTATTTGAGATTCACCCGTTCGATCGCCTCCTCGACAGGCAGCTTGGCGAACAGCTCGCTGACTTCACCGAGGGCTGCCGAGAAAGCAAAGCTTCGGGTGCGCGGGAGGACGTCTTGCAGGGCATAGAGAAACATCAGCAAGAACTTGGCGTAAGCCGCCACTGAACCACTGACGTCACAGATCGCCATGATCTGGGGACGCTTTCGCTCGATTTTGCGCCAGCGCGGATGAAAAGGGATGCCGTCGGTGGGAATCGCGCGCCGCACGGTCTCCCCAACGTGGAGTTTGCCTCGACGATAGCGTCGTCTCCGACGGCCGTGGCGCGCTGCGAGTTTACGGGCCATGCGGTCCATCAGTCGTTTGAGCCGGGCCATCTGGCTGTGATCTACGTTGCCGAGCTTCAGTTTCGACAGGGACTCGTCCAGCAGATCCTCGGTCGCCGCGCTCGCATGAATCAAATAGGCGCGCTCCACGCGATCACGCACCCGTTCACGGAGTTGCTCTCTCAGCGCCTGAACTGCTTCAAATGCAGCAGGCTCGCTTTGTTCGAATTCGATAGCCGCCTCGCGCAGTGCTTCGTCACCCAGCGCGTCCAGTATTTTGCGCACGTACTGGCCCCGTTGGGTAAACAGCGAAATCTCCTCGACCTTGGCGTCTGCTGCGGCTGTTTCGATCGCGACGGACAGTGCACTTTCGTCCCGCGACTCGAGTGCATCAAAGAGTGAATTGCCACGCAGTCCCTCCAGCGGATCCTCGCCCTGAGCTTCCGGGTCGATATGGGCCGCCTGTTCAGGCGTGTGTGTCGGTGACCCGTCTGGCTCGACATCGGACTGGCCACCCGCTGGCGGACGCTCGGGGATGGGCTGAAAATAATCTTCGAAGGCTGCCTCGAATACGCTCAACTCATGTCGAGATTTTGCCAATGCAGCCGCGAGGCCGTTTTTGAGCAGGGCGCGGTCCTGGTACCCCACCAGTTCAGCGACCTCAATGGCATCGAGGGTGTCGGCAGGGGACACCGGTATTTGTTTCCCCCGCAGGTATTGCACAAACGCCAGCAGTTGATCACTGCTGGTCGCTGCACGTGCCGTATGCCGAGAGTCAACTGACAACGAGGTTAGCCTGTGGCGGCAGCCATCAGCTTGGGTAACTGTCCCTCAGCGATCTGAATGTCCTCTTCATATTTGAGCAGCACGTTGAGGGTGTCCTGAACGAGCGAACCATCCAAATCTGTAGCGTGCAACAACACCAGACTTTTGGCCCAATCCACGGTCTCCGAGATGGCCGGCGCTTTTTTCAGATCTAAGGAGCGAATGGCATGAACAAAACGCACCAGTTGATCGGTCATGGATTGTGCGAGGTCCGGTACTCGGCTGGCCACAATTCGCGCCTCCAGCTCGACAGAAGGGAAAGGGATGTGGAGATGCAGGCATCGCCGCTTCAGCGCATCGGACAGGTCGCGCGTATCGTTGCTGGTCAGGAAAACCAGGGGTTTGGAATGCGCCTGAATGGTGCCTAGCTCGGGTATGGAGACCTGAAAATCTGACAATACTTCTAGCAGCAGTGATTCGAACTCAAAGTCGGCTTTATCGATTTCATCAATGAGCAAAACGCCGCCGTGTTCTTCTTCCATCGCTTTCAACAGCGGGCGGGATTCCAAAAACGCTTCGGAATAGAAAACATCGCCAAACTGATGTAGCCGCTCCATGGATTCGGTGAGCCCTTTGGCGCCATCCATGACATCCCCCAGCTGCTCTTTCAACAGTTGGGTATACAGTAGCTGTTTGCCGTATTTCCACTCGTAGAGTGCTTTGCTCTCGTCCAGCCCCTCGTAGCACTGTAGCCGCACCAGCGGGCGATCAACGACCATCGCACAGGTCTTGGCCAACTCGGTTTTCCCCACGCCGGGTGGGCCCTCGATCAACACGGGTTTCTCGAGCGCGGCGGCCAGCCGAACAACGGTGGCGATGCGCGTCGTGCAGATATACCCAGCAGACTCGAAAGCCTGCTGGATCGCATCGATATCGCCTAGGGCGGGGTAGTGGGTATCGGACAAGGGATTTTCTCGATTTGGTTTAAAGGGATTGTATCCAGCACCTAACCGCCGGTCGCGTTCATAAAGCGAACGATTTGCGGTTCCTCCGGCTGGTCGAAGACATGGCGTTCTGGCTTGATGCTGAGACTGTCAATAATAGTGGTTTTGATCTCTTGGTCAGTGCTGCCTGCACGGAGCAGTTCTCTGAGATCGATGGATTCCTCGTTACCCAGGCACATCAGGAGACGGCCCTCGGCACTAATTCTGAGTCGGTTGCATTGTGCGCAGAAGTTATGACTATGCGGTGAAATAAAGCCCACCTGTGTCTGCGACCCGGCGATCAGGAAGTCCCGAGCGGGTCCCGCGGTATCCGATGCGGTCATCGGTAACAGCGAAAAATGCTCCGCCAGCTCTTTCTGTAGCGCGTCGGAGGACACATAAGCCAGCGGTTTGCCGCCAACATTGACCTGGCCGAGGGGCATTTCCTCGATGAAAGCAATATGAATGTTTTTGTCCAGCGCGTACTGGGTTAATGGCACCACTTCGTCGCGATTGAGGCCGTCGAGGATCACGGCGTTCAGCCGAATACGCTCAAATCCGCATTCGATTGCACGGTCTACGCCCCTTAACACGGTGTCGAGATCACCGATGCGGGTGATAGTCTTGAAGCGATCCGACTGCAAGCTGTCGAGACTGATGTTGACGGAGTTCACGCCGGCGTTGCGAAGGGCGTGCCCGGAATCGGCCAAATGGCTGCCATTGGTGGTCAGCGCCAGCGTATCCAGACCCGCCAAGGAGCCGAGGCCCTCAAACAGCTCGCTGACGCCGCGGCGAATCAGCGGTTCACCGCCGGTAACACGGATTTTACGCACCCCCAACTCAGTGAACAGCCGAGCGGTCCTGAGCAGTTCCTCGATGGTCAGCACCTCCGACCGAGGTAGAAATTGCATGGTCTCTGCCATGCAGTATTGGCATCGAAAATCACAGCGGTCTGTCACGGACAGACGGAGGTACGAAATCCTGCGATCGAAACGATCAATCAGCTGTGTCGGGGCATCAAGGGGCATCAAGGGAGTTTACACACGGGCGCGAGTTCGGGAGCATACAGGAGATGAATAGTATGACCTATCTGGACCCCAGAAAAACCATATGGCCTGGCCTGATCACCGCAGTGGTCCTGGCATGGTGGCTACAGTCAGCGGGGCAGCCGTCCGCGATTACGATTACCGCGGTGGTCGCCTGGTTGTGCATGGCCTGGTGGATCTTCGAGCCTATTCCCATACCTGTGACATCCCTTCTGCCCATGGCCGTCTTCCCTGTCACCGGCGTATTGACTGCAGAGCAGGTAGGCGCCTCAGTCGGGTCGCCGCTGATTATCCTGCTGATGGGCGGTTTTCTCCTGTCCCGGGGCATGGAAAGCACGGGGGCGCATCATCGGGTGGCGCTGACCGTGGTGAACCTGGTCGGTGGTCAGCGACCGCACCGGCTAGTGCTGGGGTTTATGTTGGCGGGAGCACTGCTGAGCATGTGGATTTCCAATACCGCATCGGCGCTCATGCTGATGCCCGTCGCGCTGGCGGTGCTGGCTTCTTGCTCCGACCGCGGGCAATTGGCCGCGCCGCTATTACTGGGTCTGGCCTGGTCCTGCAGCATTGGCGGGCTCGGGACGCCGATCGGCACCCCGCCCAACCTGATTTTCATGCAGGTTTATCAAGAGAATACTGGGCAGGTGGTCAGCTTCGGTCAGTGGATGTCCTGGGGTGTGCCGGTGGTCGCGGTGCTGTTGCCCTTAGCTTGGTGGTGGGTCACGCGTGCTTTGCCCCGCGAAATTGGCATTTCACTGCCTGCAGTGGGGCCCTGGCGGAGTGCCGAGCGGCGGGTGCTGACGATTTTCGCGCTGACCGCGCT
>JACETJ010000119.1 GCA_013911345.1 Congregibacter sp. | reverse complement strand
CTGAGGAGCAGCTCGACTTTCCCGTTATTTACGCGTCGGCCATCAATGGTGTTGCCGGCGAGGACTTCGAGGACATGGCGGCCGACATGTCGCCGCTGTTTCAAGCCATCGTCGACAAGGTAGCGCCGCCGGAAGTGAATGCGGACGGTGCTTTGCAGTTGCAGATTTCAGCACTCGACTACAACAGCTACGTCGGTGTTATTGGTGTGGGGCGGATCACGCGGGGCGTGTTGACGCCTAACACCACAGTGGCAGTGGTCGATCGCGAGGGTCAGAGCCGCAGTGGCAAGGTGCTTCAGGTCATGGGGTATCTGGGTTTGGAGCGGGTCGATTCTGATCGCGCCGAAGCGGGCGACATCGTTTGCGTAACCGGCATCGACGCCCTCAATATCTCTGACACGCTCTGCGAACCGGCAGTACCCGAGGCATTGCCGCCGCTTACGGTCGATGAGCCGACGGTGAGCATGACCTTTCAGGTGAATGATTCCCCCTTTGCGGGCCGAGAGGGGAAATACGTCACCTCCCGCAACATCAAAGAGCGACTCGAGCGGGAGTTGATTCACAACGTGGCGCTTCGTGTCGAACAGGCCGATAGCCCCGACAAGTTCAAGGTAGCGGGTCGTGGCGAGCTCCATCTCTCGGTGCTCATTGAAAACATGCGCCGCGAGGGCTTTGAGCTCGGCGTCTCTAGACCCGAGGTGATCCAAAAGGAAATCGATGGCGCGTTGTGTGAGCCCTACGAGCAGCTCGTGATCGATTGCGAGGAAGCGCATCAGGGGGGCGTGATGGAGGAGCTGGGCCTGCGCCGGGCGGAGCTGCAGAATCTGGTTACCGATGGCGCCGGCCGGGTGCGGCTCGAATTTATTGTGCCCGCTCGTGGCTTGATCGGCTTTCGCTCGCAGTTTCTCACGTTGACCTCGGGCTCGGGGATCATGACCCATGTGTTTGATCATTACGGGCCAGTGGCCAAGTCTGAGCTAGCCGCGCGTAATAATGGCGTGCTGGTATCGATGGTGTCGGGCAAGACGCTGGCCTACGCACTGTTCAGCCTGCAGGAGCGCGGCAGGCTTTTCATCGAGCCCAATGTTGATGTCTATGAGGGGCAGATCATGGGTCTGCACAGCCGCGGGAACGATCTGGTGGTCAACCCGACCAAGGCCAAGCAGCTGACCAATGTGCGTGCATCGGGCACTGACGAGGCCGTCATTCTCACCCCGCCGGTGCTGCACAGTTTGGAGCAGGCACTGGACTTTATCGACGAAGATGAGCTCGTAGAGGTCACCCCTGACAGCATTCGCTTGCGTAAAAAACTGTTGCTTGAACATGAGCGCAAGCGCGCCTCGCGCAAAGCCGCATGATGTTAAGACGAAGGTTCAGCGTGATCTGAACATCTCGATGTGGGGAATATCGTCCTCGAGATAGGGGTCGCTCGTCGCCGCAAAGTCCAGTGACTCATAAAACGGTTGGAGGTAGGCCTGCGCACTGAGGCGCACCGCCGGCCACCGCGCATCACAGAACGCCAGCGCCATGCCCATCAGGTCCCGGCCCAACCCGAGGCCGCGATAATCGGTCCTGATGGCAACCCTGCCGATTGAGCATTCGTCATAGGCTACTCCCGGAGGCGAAACCCGCAGGGTGCCGATCAGTGCGCCCTGGTGCGTCAGCTCTAGATGCCAGCACAGTGGGTCCGTGTCGTCGACTTCCTGATAGGGACAGGTTTGTTCTACGACAAATATTTGAGTGCGCAGGCTCAATACCCGGTGCCACGCCGGTCCACTGAATACCGCAAAGTGTCGCCAACGCCAGACCAGCTCATTGCGAAGCGTTTCCGGATTCAGCGCCATGGTGACTCTCCTCGGCCAGTCAAGGTGTCGGTTGCGTGGTGTTCCCACATGGGGGTGCGTTAGGATAACCCGGTTGAAGAGTGACGCACGCCGCGGAACCTGCCGCCTCCAGAGAGAGCCCCATTACGATGACAGACATGATGCAGCCTTCGGTCGACGTTGAGCAGCTCTCCCTGCGTGACTATGCAGAGAAAGCTTACCTCGATTACTCGATGTACGTGATTCTCGACCGCGCTCTGCCGCATATTGGCGACGGCCTCAAGCCGGTGCAGCGACGTATCGTGTATGCGATGAGTGAGCTCGGACTCAAAGCGTCGGCCAAGTATAAGAAGTCGGCGCGCACGGTGGGTGATGTCATCGGTAAATTTCATCCGCACGGCGATAGCGCGGCTTATGAAGCCATGGTGTTGATGGCTCAGGATTTCTCCTACCGCTACCCGCTGGTCGATGGGCAAGGGAATTGGGGCTCGCCGGACGATCCTAAATCATTCGCCGCCATGCGCTATACCGAGTCGCGTTTGACGGCTTATGCCGACGTGCTGCTCTCTGAGCTCGGGCAAGGGACCGTGGATTGGCAGCCCAATTTTGATGGCACCCTTGATGAGCCCACGGTATTGCCAGCTCAGGTACCCAATCTACTGCTGAACGGCACGACGGGTATCGCCGTTGGTATGGCGACGGATATCCCGCCTCACAACCTCAATGAGGTAGTGGCGGCTACCATCCACCTGCTGGACTCGCCCAAGGCAACGGTTTCGGATCTCTGCAAGCACATCAAAGGGCCGGACTTTCCAACCGAAGCCGAGATTATTACGCCGGTGGACGAACTCAGAACGCTGTATGAGACCGGGCGTGGCGCACTCCGGGTGCGCGCGGCCTATGCTGTCGAGGACGGCGCTGTGGTCATCCATGCGTTGCCCTATCAGGTCTCGGGCGCCAAGGTACTAGAGCAGATCGCGGCGCAGATGCAGGCACGCAAACTCCCGATGGTGTCGGATTTGCGCGACGAGTCTGATCATGAGCACCCCACGCGCTTGGTGTTGGTGCCCCGGTCCAATCGCATCGATATCGACGGGGTCATGAGTCATCTGTTCGCCACCACCGATCTTGAACGCACCTATCGCGTGAACCTCAATGTAATTGGCATCGACGGTCGGCCCGCGGTGAAGTCGCTGGTGACAATCCTCAAGGAGTGGCTAGCCTTCAGAAAGACGACGGTTAAACGCCGCCTGCAGTACCGGTTGGAGCGGGTAGAACGTCGGCTCCATATTCTCGAGGGTTACCTTGCTGCATTTCTCAACATCGATGAGGTGATCCGGATTATCCGAGAAGAGGAAGAGCCCAAACCGGTGCTGATGAAGACCTTCAAGATCTCTGATGTGCAGGCAGAGGCCATCCTTGATTTGAAGCTGCGTAACCTCGCCAAACTGGAAGAAATGAAAATTCGTGGCGAGCAGGATGAGCTCGCTGAAGAGCGCGACACGCTGAAGAAAACCTTAGGCAGTGATGCGCGTCTGAAGACCTTGATCAAGCGCGAGCTCAAGGCAGTCGTTGAGGCCCACGGTGACGCCCGGCGCGCGCCCCTTGAGGTGCGTGAGGAAGCCAAGGCCTTCAGTGAGCTAGAGCTGACCACAGCTGATCCTCTGACGATTGTTCTGTCTGAGAAGGGCTGGATTCGTGCGGCAAAGGGCCACGACATTGACCCGGCATCGCTCAGTTATAAATCGGGTGATGGTTTCCGCTTTGCGGCTCACGGTAAATCGAACCTGCCAACAGTGGTGCTCGACTCGACTGGCAGAGCCTACACCTTGCCGACGCATCAGCTACCTTCGGCCCGCGGCCAGGGAGAGCCCCTGACGGGGCGCATCAACCCCCCGTCCGGCGCCACATTCGAGGGACTGCTGACCGGCGCCGAGAGTGATCGTTACTTGCTGGCGAGCGATGCGGGCTATGGGTTTGTGGTGCAATTTGGGCAGCTACAGGCGAAAAATAAGGCCGGCAAGGCGGTACTCACTCTGCCCAAGGGTGCACAGGTCTTACCGCCAGCTGTAATCGCACACGGAGAAGCGCCGCTGGTTGTGGTGGCAACCAATGAAGGCCGCATGCTGGTGTTCCCCTTGGCAGATCTCCCGGAGATGGCGCGCGGCAAGGGCAACAAGTTGATTGGCATTCCGTCTGCCCGCGCGGCGGCGCGTGAAGAGTTTGTTGCCGGTCTCTGCGTGGTCACTGAGGGCGATACCCTTCAGGTAACGTCGGGCGGACACTACCGCAACTTTAAGTGGTCCGAGCTTGAACACTTCCGCGGGGAGCGCGGGCGCCGGGGGAGTAAGTTACCGAAGGGCTATCAGCGAGTGACGCGATTAGAGGTTGTTGCGGACTGACACGCCCGCCACTTTTGTTTAGAAGGGCAGGAAACCCTGGGGCGTATCTTCGTCGGCTGGAGTGACGACGCGCTGCAGCAATTGCAGCTGTCGTGCCAGTAGGTCGAGGTGAGCGCCGCTGATATCGCCAAGCGCCATCCACTGCTCGTCTATGACATCGATGCCGATGTGTGCGGTCAGGCCATCGTCCTCGGCGGCCCGTGAGGAGAGCAGGATCCCGTCCAGATCGCGATTGGCGAGTTCCAGCAGATCGTCTAGCGTCGCCTGCGTGTACAGCCCCGGATAAATATCTTCGTCATCACCCCGGCCCAACTCGCTGATACCAATCGCCATGCCTGGGTTGAATGAGAGGCGCTGGTGCTTCTCTGCGGCCTCGCTGCAGCGAGATAGGAGCCAGGCGCAACTGGCTGCCCGCAGGACGGGTGAGCCAATGGAGTGCGCGCCAGAGAAGTAAATGGCGAGGCCGAACTGCCGGATCACGCTGAGATCTCCGCCATAAAAACCTGCGCTGCCATAAGCCATGCGGTGCAGGCTGGTGACGTAGGCTTGGAGGCGTGATTCGTCGAGCGTGTCGAGGTAGCCCGGCAGGTGTTTGAGCGCGATACACAGAATGGCGGTGTCGCTGTAGTGCTCGTCACTCTGGTCACTGACATTGCGTGATTTGAGTAGATCGAGTGGCAAAGCGTCGACCCTTTCCTTCAGTTTCCGCACCTCGTTGACCGACGCAGATGTCTGGTCCGTGACCGCATCAAGTTGTGCTACCGCCTCGGTAATATTGCTGGCGAGTCGTTGACCCATGGGCCGTGTTAGCGCATATACCGCCGTGCTCAGCAAAACAGACAGCGCAATAAGGCCCCAGATCAGGGTTTGCCGAGCCGCCTGCTGGTCCTCTAAGTCAAGATAGAGCTCTACGGTGCCCGCGGTGTTGCCATCGATCAATACCACCTCTTGATGGGCGTCGGCACCCACAGGGATAGAGCCTCTTACCGCCAGCTCGGCGCCCTCGACATCCAGCACTCTGGCTGCGGCGAATAATGTTTGATCGGTGTAGAACTGCAGTTCGGCGACCAGTCCAAGTCGATCTCCCAACGACAGCGCGCCTCC
>JACETJ010000118.1 GCA_013911345.1 Congregibacter sp. | reverse complement strand
AATAACAACCAGTGCTAGCGCTGGCAAGGCAGCCAGCGGCTTGATGACGCGCTCACGCCTTCATGCTTGAAAACAAGCGCAACATAACCACACCACTGATAATCAGTGTGATGCCCAAAAATCCCGGCAGATCCATCTTCTGCCCATAGAACACGGCTCCGACGATGGTGATCAGCGCGATGCCCAAGCCGCCCCAAACTGCATAAGCGACGCCAATGGGAATCGTTTGGAGAACAAGGGACAGAAAGTAGAAGGACGTCCCATATCCCACCACCACGAAGAGACTCGGCAGCAACCTGGAAAATCCTTCTGAATGCATCAGTGCACTCGTGGCCAGCACTTCAGCGATGATTGCAATGATCAGATACCAATAACCCACGTTACCCCCCTCAGTCCATCGGATCGCAGAGCAACGCTTTGGCGTGGATGGTATCCAAGTACTCGCGCCGCTCAATGATCAAGCCGTCGCGAACAATGATCAGATAGTGATACTGATTGCAGTAGACCTTGCCGTCAGCACGAACCCCGTAAGACTCCGCTTCTAGCGCCACCCGCTCTCCCTCCACGGTTAGAGCATCAATCGTTAGCTTTAATCCCTCAGGAAAGCGCTCGGCCACCATGGCGTGGATTTCTCCAAGGCTGGCCAGATCGTGATATCCCCCAAGAGGCCAGTGACCTTCACCTAAAATCCATGTCGTGGCATCCGGCGCAAGCCGTGCAATGGCGTCTGCGAAACGCCCAGCAGATATGTCAGCGTAATATGCCCGCACGACGGCTTCCGGGCCAAGCGACTGTTTTGAAGGTTCCATCAGTCCGGCGGCGGTTAGGAGTCCGGAACCTCAGCTGCTCCTTGCATGAACTCAGTGTCGACGACAATCAGTTCACGATAGCGCTCGGGCATATCCCAACCTCCGACATAGCCCTTAGGCACAATCAGCGAATCTCCCGCCTTATACTCAAACTCTCCACCACTATCCGGCGTGAGAATCAGTCGACCCTCAAGAATCGTAATGAATTCGTCATACAGCGCGCCTTCGATTCGGACCTTGCCAGGCCCCGCCTCATAGATAGACACCATTATTTTGCCGGTATGAAAATTGTGCGTGCTGAAACCTGCCGGCTCGCCCTCTTGAGAGATATTCTCGTCATCACCGAATTCCGAGGGGTCTCCAGCAGTCAGGCCCTTACCATCCAAAAAACTCTGCTCAACGGAAATTGGCAGAATCGGGGTTATTTCTTTGGAAACTTCTTCGCCCATGGCATTGACTCCTTATATGGCAAGCACAAAAGCCAGCGCTTGCCCGGTTGTAAACAGAGACATCATTGCCTCCCCAAGCGATCTCAAACAAAACTGCCTTGGGATCGCACCCGTCACTTAACGGTACCTGTGTTGACACGACCGCCCCCTCAGGAGGAGTGATCGTATTGGGCTAGAGCCGCCCCTTATTTATGGCCCACCTTCTGCTTTGGCATAGTCTGTATTGATGACGATGAGCTCTCGATACTTCTCAGGCATATACCAGTAACCTTTATAACCTTGGGGCACCACGAGTGACTCGCCCTGCTTAAACTCGACCGCATCCCCGCCATCGGGCGTGAGTATGAGGCGCCCCTCCAGAATGTGAACAAACTCGTCAAATAGGGCTCCATCAATGTAAACCCTGCCGGGCCCTGCCTCGTAGACAGCAACAAAGATTTTCCCGGTGTAAAAAGCGTGTGTATAGGAGTCCGAGGTGAAGTCCTCGTCTCGCGTCACGTTCTCGCCGTCAAACTCTGATGGATCAACCCGCGTCAGGCCTCTGCCCTCCAGATAGCCCTGCTCAATAGCAATCGGGATCACTGGCGTTGGCTCTGGAAGCGACTCCTGACTGTTGACGCTCTGGCCCAAAAGGAGAAGCAGTAACGTCGTAACCATCGTGGCGAAGTTCATCATTAGACACCTTAGATAGAATGTTGTTGCTGAAAATCCGGGATCAGCGCCTACTGCGCGATCGTGGACTGAGGGATAGCGACGTCTCTGGCGTTTTAAAAAGTAAAACCGCTAGCGGCTGCTAGCGGTTCCAGTGCTGAGATGTCAAAACCTAGAAGTCGTAACGCAACTCGGCTGTCACACTGCGGGGGCGACCGGGCACATCCCAGTAGCTACCGCCGCCGTCTCCAGAAGACATCGTGGCGTACTCCTCATCCGCGAGGTTGTCCGCCCTAATCGCTATTTGCCAGCCTTGGTCAAGGTGCGCCAGCGCAATGCGCAGACTCAGTAGGCCATAGGCTTCGATCTGCATCATTCCGTAATCCACGTCCCCCAGCTGCATATCTCGAGTGAGTGGGTCGTCGCGCCAACTGTACACCGCCGAGATGCTACCCAGCATGTTGTTGGCAAAGTTGACTTCCTGTCTGGCGCTGATGGTGTAGCTCGATTTAGGTGACCACATGCGGTCCACACCCTGCAGGGGCTGGGTAAGCCCAAGTTGATCTAACGACGTCTCATTTGAATCGCTTATCTCAGCGTCAAGCCAGCCCGCAGAAACGCCAAGCTGAAAACCGGGCAGGCTAGAAGGCGCCCATAAAAGGTCCACTTCCGCACCATAGTGCTCTGCATCACCCACTGTGCCGATGGTCATGAGGGTGCCCGTTGGGGACCCATCTGATGGCACGTTAATCGTTCCCTGGGCGTCCTGGTAGTCATAAAAGAACGCCGCCGCGTTAATCTGCAAGTCGTCGGTGGGGTTCGACTTGATACCGATCTCATACGAATCGTTGATCTCCTCAGCGTAGGGCGTCAGTTGGTCGTTGTTGTCGGTAAATGCCGCAAAGAAGCCCCCCGATTTAAAGCCTCGAGAGAATCTGGCATACAACATTGTGTTATCCGATATGTTCCAGTCCAAGCCAATATGCCCGGACCAGTTTTCCTCCAGAGAGGTCTCAAAACCTTCGACATCACCCAGGGGCACCGCAAATCCCTGAATGACGACCGTCGACAAATAATCAATGTCCTTGTCTTCATCGGTATAGCGGAGCGAACCATGAAGATTGAGGCGATCAGTAAGGTCATACCCCACCTGACCGTAAACAGCCCAGGTTTCAGTATCCTGCGTGTAGTTGGCAAGGCCTTCTGTAAAGGGAACAAAACCCAGCTCCGCCAGCGCTGCAACTGTAAAACTCTGCAGACTCTCGTTGGTGTCCTCCGCATACATGGCGCCTGCAAGCCAGGTCAAAGGTCCATCACCGGCACTTGTCAGGCGGAACTCCTGAGACCACTGCTCAAAATCGGTCTCCCCGTCAGGGAATCCCTCGGCACTGGATACAATGGCCAGCGGCGTGGCGTCGTAATCGAAGAACTGGAAAAAATCAAATTCGTAGTAAGACGTGATCGATTTGAAGGTGGTGTTCCCTAAGTCCCAATCGATGCTGAGGTTATAACCCGACCATTCATTATCCAGTCTATTAATAGGGTTCGAGACCACCGTTTCGCCGTTGGACTTCTGGTCAGCGGGAGTGGGGAGACCCAGCGTGAATCCATACAACGCATCAATCAGGTTATGGAAACCGATACAGCTCGAGTCATCACGCCGTCCTTGGTAGATCGCACCACAATAATCAAAGTTATAAGCATTGTTGTACGTGCCAGCCAAGCGCGGCAGGGGCGTTTCCGACTGATCCCGGCCGGAATCGATCTTGAACAAGATTTCCAAGTCGTCGCTGGGCGTAAATAACAGCTGCGCTCTCACCGCCTGGAAGTCGCGATCGCCGTGCTCGTCATCCTCCGGGGTTATCAGGGAATCCTGCCAACCGCCACCCTGGTCAGTAGTGACCGCGAGTCGATAGGCGAGTTTATTTTCAATAATGGGCCCGCCTATGGCGCCTTCCAGGCCCCAACGGTCCCATTGACCATAGGTCCCTCGCACGAAACCGCTTGTCTCGTTCAGGTCAGGCTTCGTAGACAGAATTCTGATCGCACCGCCCGTCGCGTTTCGACCATAAAGGCCCCCCTGCGGGCCCTTGAGCACCTCAACACGATCGACGTCGAACAGACCGATACCGCCGAGCGCGTTTGAGGTCATATACACCTCATCGTAGAAAATAGCGGAGACCGGCGTGTTATTGGCGTTAAAGTCTTCCAATCCGGCGCCACGAATAACCCATGTGGGCAGACCCGCACCCCGCGCGTCGGAGAGTTCAACGTTGGGGATCAACGCGGGCAATTGCTCCACATTCGTGAGCCCCAGCTCAGCGATCTGGGCACTGTCAAACGCCGAGATCGCGATGGACACGTCTTGGAGGCTCTGCTCCCGCTTCTGGGCGGTCACAATGACTTCTTCTAATTGCGCATGAGCCGTGAAGGGTGTCACTAACGCCGCCAAGGCTGCTGCAATTAGGGTTTTTTGTGCGGTTTTCATTCCATCACTCCCGTTATTTTGGTTGAGCTTGCGAACTTATATTTATACAGTGATGTAAAGTATATTGTTGTTTTACAGTCCTGTCTACAATATGCTGACATGTCATCCGACATGCTAATGCCTGTCGGATGACATGTAAAGTAGGCTACTGCCCAAACCCCAATCAGATCAAAAAAGCGAGAATCATGAAGACCATACTGACAACCCTGCTGCTATCACTTGCAGTGGCCAGCTCCCAAGGCCAAGCCGCTCCAGAACTCATCCCCTTGTATCCGGAAGCCGTTATAAAAGAGCCGCTCGATGAAATTCCGCCGTTCCCTGAGGATGAGCGAGGGGGGCCACAAAGCAATTGGATGACCGTCCTGCATTCGGGTGAAGTCACGGTCGCCGTGTATGAATCAACGCCTGTGCTGATTGAGATCAAAGAACCGTTCCCTTATGACGAGTACGTTCATGTCCTTGAGGGAGAGGTCACGCTGACCGACCTTGATGGCAACGAAAACACCTTCAAAGCAGGCGAGAACTTCCTCGTCCCCAAGGGCTTCTTGGGCACGTGGAATATGACGAGCCATTATCGAGAATTGATTGTTGTTGAAACCAAAGCCATGATGAAAGCAGAAGGTTTATAGGCTATTGCCCTCACATCAGTGACAGATAAACCTCTGACCATCATTGCGTGAAAACACTTCGGCGGCCGCCTAGAGCGCTCAGCCAGCGGCCGCTTTTCAATTCACATTGTCGCCTTCGTACGCGCTCCAGGCGGTGTTAACAAGGTAAGCGTAGAGCGCCTCTGCGCTGGCATCGTCCAGCTCCACCTGTGGCATACGCGGGGCGAGCAACCCGTCGAGTACGGCCTTCAAGTATTCGAGATTCACTGGCAGGCGCATGCGCAGATCGGCCGCCGCACCCCCGACGGATTGGCCGCCGTATCCGTG
>JACETJ010000117.1 GCA_013911345.1 Congregibacter sp. | reverse complement strand
TAGAAGATGCTGCGCAGGCCCGCGTCATCACTGAACTGGATGATCTTGCCTCGAGACTGATGGCAAGAGTCGACCGCGGGCGAGGATTTTGGGCGCGGGCCAGCCGCTGGCTTGGGCGACCCAGCCAACCCGAGCGCGGCCTCTATATATGGGGTGGCGTCGGCCGAGGGAAGACACACTTGGTCGATACCTTCTTTGATTGCCTGCCCTTCGAGCGAAAACTACGCGTGCACTTCCACCGCTTCATGCAGCGCGTCCATGCGGGCCTGACCCTCCACAGCGGCGCAAAGAATCCGCTCGAAGCCGTAGCGCAGGACATTGCTGATGAGGCACTGGTAGTCTGCTTCGACGAGTTCTTCGTCAGCGATATTGGCGACGCAATGATTCTCGCCGGGCTCATTGATGCGTTGTTTCGGCGCGGTATCTCGCTCGTCGCGACATCGAATATCCCCCCCCAGGAACTCTATCGGGACGGACTGCAAAGAGGACGTTTTTTACCTGCCATTGCATTGCTGGAGCGCCATCTCACGATAATGCAATTGGACTCAGAAACGGATTACCGGTTCAGGACGCTGCAGCGCGCCGATCTGTGGCATGTTCCCCATGACGAGGCAGCCGGCAGTGCCTTGGCAGACTATTTCTCCTCGCTGGCTGGCCGATCTGCCGGGGAGCCGGTCTCGGTGGAGATTAATCAGAGGCCGGTGCACCTCATTGCCGATGCCCCTGGTGTGGCCTGGACCACATTCAGCACTTTGTGCGAAGAGGCGCGCAGCGCTGCAGATTACGTTGAAATTGCCCGCGAGTACCATACGGTCCTGATCGAGGGAATTCCCCTGCTGGGCCGTGATCAGGAAGACGCCGCCCGTCGATTTATCAATCTGGTCGATGAATTCTATGATCGGAACGTAAAACTGATCACCACAGCAGAAGCGGCTCCCGAGGAATTGTACGGTGGTGCCAGGCTGAGTTTCGAGTTTGATCGAACCATCTCTCGGCTGCAGGAGATGCGCACTCAGGAGTATCTGCGGGCGGAGCACAGACCCTGATCGCGGCCCGGTAAAATAACGGTTGAAAGGCCTAAGGCACTCCAGTAACATCCGCGCTCCTTTTAGATGGCCCTCGGGGCATTGGTCATGAAAACATACAGCGCCAAGGCAGAAGACGTGCATCACGACTGGCTGGTTGTCGATGCAGAAAACCTGACTCTAGGTCGTCTCGCCACTGAAATTGCCCACCGTCTGAGGGGGAAGCACAAAGCCGAGTACACGCCGCACATGGACATGGGTGACTATGTTGTTGTGGTGAACTGCGAAAAGGTCCGCGTGACCGGCGCGAAGCGGACCGACAAAATGTATTACCACCACACTGGCTTCCCCGGCGGAATTCGTTCTGCCAGCTTTGAGCAAGTGATTGAAAAGGCTCCAGAGCGGGTGATTCAGCGCGCAGTGAAGGGCATGATGCCTCGCAGCCCCCTGGGTCGGGCGATGCTGAAAAAGCTGAAAGTCTATGCCGGCCCTGCGCACCCTCACGCTGCTCAGCAGCCGCAGCCACTGACGATCTGAGGAGGTCCCGATGGCAACTGCACAATATTATGGGACAGGTAGGCGCAAGACCTCGACTGCGCGAGTTTTTTTGCGGACAGGCACTGGCAATATCACTGTCAACGGCCGCTCGATCGATGAGTATTTCGGTCGTGAGGTGGCGCGTATGATCGTGCGCCAGCCGCTTGAGCTGACGGAGAACACCGATACCTTTGACGCCAATGTCACCGTCGCTGGCGGCGGTAGTTTTGGTCAGGCCGGCGCTATTCGGCATGGTTTGACCCGCGCATTGCTCGAGTACGATGAGAGCTTGCGGGGCGCGTTGCGTTCTGCAGGGTTCGTCACGCGTGATGCTCGCGAAGTGGAGCGCAAAAAAGTGGGTCTGCGCAAAGCTCGACGTCGCCCGCAGTTCTCCAAGCGCTAATTGCATTTTTTGGTAATCAAAAGGCCCGCGGAAGCGGGCTTTTTTGTTGCGGGACCGGATTCCACTGCGAGTGCAGGCGCTATGATGGCAGCCAGCCTAGCGGATTTATGACTGGTCAGGTCTTTGCTGCGAGGGGGGTGCCATGCAATATGTTTATTTGTTGGTCGCGGTAGCGTTGGAGGTTTCTGGCACAATGTTGTTGCCTGTCAGCCAAAACTTTACTCGCCTCATCCCGACTCTGTCTTTGATCGGCTGTTACGCGGCGTCTTTTTACTGCCTAACCTTTGCTCTGAATACCATGCCTATCGCGGTGGTATACGCCACATGGTCCGGACTGGGTATTTTCCTCATTACTTTGTTCGGATACCTGGTTTTTGCGCAGGCACTGGATTGGCGAGCTATTGTGGGCCTACTGCTGATCGTGGCGGGGGTGGTGCTGGTGAATAGCTTTGCTCCCCATAAGTGAGCATTAGCCTAGGATAAGGCTGATCCCGGCCTGCATGCGTTGCGTATTTCAACTTGCTGGCGGCTTGCGCGACCATTACACTTCGCGCGCTGAATTCATCTTGTTCGCCAAGGCCAATCCAACTCCTTTTGCCCGCCATGTGGGTGGCGTCTGAGGTATTGGCAGGTGACACGGTAGACCGGGAGAGACTTAATCATGACGGATACAACAGACACGCACGATTCGGTGGCTGATGATGGCCAGACACGTCGACGCTTTTTGACCGCGGCAACCTCTGCGGTGGGCGTGGGCGGCGTGGCCGGTGTGGCTGTGCCTTTCCTCGGGTCGTGGAATCCTTCCGAAAAAGCAAAGGCTGCGGGCGCGCCGGTCCGCGCTGATATCAGCAAGCTTGAGCCGGGTCAGATGGTCGTGATTGAGTGGCGTGGCAAGCCGGTCTACGTACTGCGCCGAACCCCTGATCAAGTGGCGGGTTTGGCCACCCTAAACGACGACCTGAAAGATCCCTCGTCAGAGGCATCCGCGCAGCCCGATTATATCGAGGGTGATGGAAGAGCTATCGACGAAGAATTTCTTGTGATGGTAGGGCTCTGCACCCACCTCGGCTGTGCACCCAAGTTCCGGCCTGAGGTCGGTGCGGCAGACATGGGCGGAGACGAATGGCTGGGCGGGTTCTTTTGCCCCTGCCACGGTTCAAAATTTGATTTGGCGGGACGCGTTTACAAAGGCGTGCCGGCATCATCCAACCTCGAAATACCCCCTTATTCCTATGAGAGCGGCGGCGTCCTTGTGATTGGCGTTGACGCGGAGGCAGCCTGATGCAAAAAGCACTGACCGGTCTGGTGTCCTGGATTGACGCGCGGCTGCCGCTGACGCGTGCTTGGGATACGCACATGGGCGAGTATTACGCGCCTAAGAATTTCAACTTGTGGTACTTCTTTGGCGTGTTCTCGCTGTTGGTGTTGGTCAACCAGTTGCTGACAGGGATCTGGCTGACAATGAGCTACACGCCATCAGCAGAAGAAGCTTTTGCCTCGGTCGAATACATCATGCGTGATGTGGATTACGGCTGGCTGCTGCGCTACATGCATTCCACCGGCGCCTCAGCGTTTTTTATCGTGGTTTATCTCCACATGATGCGTGCACTCATGTACGGCTCCTACAAAAAGCCTCGTGAGCTGATCTGGATCTTTGGCATGCTGATTTTCATCGTGCTGATGGCCGAAGCATTTGTGGGCTACGTGTTGCCTTGGGGGCAAATGTCCTACTGGGGCGCTCAGGTCATCATTTCGCTGTTTGGCGCCATCCCCGTGGTGGGCGAGGATATTGTGACCTGGATTCGCGGTGATTATTTGCTATCCGGGATCACACTGAACCGGTTTTTTGCACTGCACGTTGTGGCGCTGCCGATTGTGCTGCTCGCATTGGTCGTGCTGCACATTTTGGCACTCCACGAAGTCGGGTCGAACAATCCGGATGGTGTGGAGATCAAAAAGAACAAGGGCCCTGATGGCGTGCCTCTCGATGGCATTAAGTTCCATCCCTATTACTCGGTGCATGATGTGCAGGGCATAGCGGTGTTCCTGTTCTTCTTTTGTGCGGTGCTCTTCTTCGCGCCGGAAATGGGCGGCTTTTTCCTCGAGTTTGCCAATTTTGAAGAGGCGAACGGATTGAAGACCCCAGAGCATATTGCTCCGGTGTGGTACTTCACGCCCTACTACTCTGTGCTGAGGGCGGTACCGGATAAATTTTGGGGCTTCATATTCTTCGCGGCGTCGGTAGTGATTCCCTTTGCACTCCCCTGGTTGGATCGCAACCCTGTGAAGTCGTGGCGTTATCGCGGCATGCTGAATCGCATGATGCTGCTGCTGTTTGTGGTGTCTTTCATCATTCTCGGTGTGCTGGGTGTCAAGTCACCCACCCCGGAGCGCACGTTACTGGCGCAAATTTGCACGATCTTCTACTTCTTCTTCTTCCTCGCTATGCCGTGGTGGTCGCGCATGGGCAGTGCTAAACCTGAACCCGAGCGGGTCACCATGAATGGTGGCATGTCGGTCTGGCAGAGCATGGCGACGCTCATTTTCATCGCGGTCATGACATTCCTGCCGCTCAAGGTTGTAGGTGCTGAATCGGCTTATGATTGCGGCACCATTCCATGCGATGCGTTTGAAGCTGACCCCACGGATAAGCCGTCTTTGCAGCGCGGCGCGGCGTTGTATGCCAGCTACTGCATGGGTTGTCACTCGCTGCAGTATTCCCGGCACAACCGCGTAGCGCGGGATCTCGGTATCCCGGAAGACCTGTACAAAGCTAACTTGGTATTTGATCCTGAGATCAAGCTGGGTTCACTCATGTCCAACAGCATGGATAAAGGCGATGCCAAGGTTTGGTTTGGAGCGACGCCGCCGGATCTAACCTTGATTTCTAGGGCAAGGCAGCCTGAGTGGCTGTACACCTATTTGCGCGCGTTTTATGAAGATGAGCTCCGCCCCTATGGTGTGAACAATCGCGTTTATCCCAACGTCGGTATGCCGCATGTCCTGATGGAACTCCAGGGCTTGGCAGCGTGTACCGATGAGTCGGGTTTAGCGGCAGCGAAAGCAGAGCAGTGTGTGACGATGGATGTCGCCGCCGCCGGCGCTATGACAGCGGGCCAATTTGATGGTGCGATGTACGATCTGGTGAACTTTCTCGCCTACACCGCTGAGCCTTACAAGAGCGATCGGCTTCGCATCGGCACATACGTGCTCCTGTTTCTTGTCGTTTTCTTCATATTTGCTTGGTTGTTAAACCGCGAATATTGGAAGGACGTGCACTGAGGCAGTGGTTTTGCGCAGAAAAGGGGCAACCTCTGCCCCTTTTTGAATGTTACACTTCCGGCCCTTTGTAGCCAGTTGAACTTGTATGTCAGATG
>JACETJ010000116.1 GCA_013911345.1 Congregibacter sp. | reverse complement strand
TGATTACCAGCCATTCGCAGGTGCACTCTGCCGGTGAATTGCAGCAGTTCGGCCTCGCGACGCGCCGCGTCTCCAAACATATCGACCGGCGCCGTTTTTCGGCTGAGCTGTTTGATGCCGCCGCCAAGGCGGATCCGCGGGCCATTGGCGACATGTACCTTCAGACGAGCGCGCGTATGCGGGGTAAGACCCCGCGCTTTGTCGACAAGCTGCCGGTGAACTATCTGCACCTGCCGCTGATTCTCGCCGCACTGCCCAATGCGCGGATTGTGCACCTTGTCAGAGGCCCTATGGACGCCTGTTTTGCCAGCTTCAAGCAGTTGTTCGCAGATGCCTATTTGCATTCCTACGAGCAGCAGGAAATGGCGCGGCACCACATTCGCTATCGCCAATTGATGGATCACTACCGACAGGAATTCCCGGGGCGCTTCGTCGACGTCAGCTATGAGGAAGCAGCCCGAAATCTCGAGCCTCATGCCAGAGCACTCATTGGCGCACTGGGGCTCGAGTGGGAAGACGCCTGCCTCAATTTCCATGAGAGCGATGCGGGTGTCGCCACCGCCAGCGCCGTGCAGGTGAGAGAGCCTGCGCACACCCGATCTATCGGGCGTTGGCGGCAATACGAGACCCAGCTCGCCCCGATGTGCGAGACGTTGACTCAGGCGGGTATTCCGCTCGACTGAGGCCAAAACGCCCGGTCTTTATACCCCCTCTGGGTAGGGGTATACACCGCATCAAGATCGCGCGAAACTTAGAAGTAGAGCGATCTGTGCTGCAGTGCGCCAGTCATCAGCAGGCAGGACGCCACGACCAAAGCGCGCTCAGCGCAAAAAAGGAACAACGGAGGCCCACCGTGAACTTTTCCCAGTCCCGAAACCGTTTTCACCGCCACTTGTTACCGCTCGCAGTCTCGGCCGCCGTCGGCACGACTGGCGTAGTCAGTGCACAGACCCTCGAAGAGGTCGTGGTCACCGCCACCAAGCGCGAAGAAAGCGTGATGGATGTGCCGCTGGCGATTACCGCTCTATCCGGTAACTTCATCGCCGACACCAACCTCGACGACGTTAAGGACCTGATTTCCTACACCCCGGGCGTCAGCGGTAATTCCCAGGATTCCTACATCGATGCGGTCAGCGTACGCGGTGTCCGAACCCAGGACTTTGGCGTGGGTGGCGATCCTTCCACCGCCTTCTTCAAAAACGATCTCTATGAAGGCCGCAACGGCGCCGTGGTCACCAGCCTCTATGACATTGAGCGGGCGGAGATTCTGCGCGGACCTCAGGGCTTTCTGTTTGGACGAAACTCAATTGGTGGCGCGTTTAGCGTGCACACCAACAAGGCGCAGATTGGCAGCAGTGACGGGCACCTCGATATCGATCTAGGAGAGCGGGATCGCGCCTCCTTTGAGGGCGCTATCAACATCCCGATGGGCGATACCTTCGCCATGCGCCTAGCGGGTTACTACTCTCAAGAGGACGGCTTCGCCAAAAACGTCTACTCCGGCAGGGATGAGATTGAGCATGAGAAGTGGGCGCTGCGATGGTCGACGGCCTTCGAAACGGACCGCCTTAGCGTACAGACCGTGGTCGAGTACGAGGAGCGCCGCCAGAGCGGGTCCATGTACCGCGCCATCGACACCGGCGATATTTGGGACGCATTCGACGCATACATCGTCGACGACACGACCCTGGCCGGCAGTAACGAGGAGTTGGATTCCGACATTAGCCAGGGCGAACGCGACGACGCCGACATCCTGACGCTGGGCTTGTTTATTGATTACGACCTGGGCTTCGCGACCCTTTCGTCCAACACCGGCTTCAAGGACCACGACTACTACTACAAGGAAGACTATGACGGCACGCCGCTGAGCATTAATAACTTCCAGTTCCAGCAGAGCGGAGAATACTTCCAGCAGGAGCTGCGGTTGACGTCTAACGGTGATGGCCCACTAAGCTGGTATACGGGTGTGTCTTACTACGACGAGGAGCTCGACGCCGAGTTCACCAACATCGGTTCAGAGGACCTGATGTGCCAGTACTACCTGAACTACTACGCCGAATACTACGGTTATGAGTTCTATTCAGGCTGCAGCGACTACTACTACGATTTTTACCCGACCGCCGACGGCATGCTCACAGAGTCAGGCAAGATCAAAGGTAAATACACCGGTTGGGCGGCCTACGCCAATATGGGCTTCGACATCACCGAGCGACTAAATGTCGAGTTGGGCGTGCGCTATACCGAAGATGAAAAGGACTTCAGCACCTGGGTCATTGAGCCGGACAGCTATCTAGGGCCCTATTTCATCTATGGCTTTGCCACAGACGGCTACATCACCGATACCAAAAAGTGGGATGACACCACATTCCGCGGCCTGGTGACCTACGCGCCGACCGAGAACAGCATGATCTTTGCCAGCTACACCCAGGGCTTCAAATCCGGTGGTTTCGGTAGCTTCTGGGTAGAGGACAGCTCGGGTGCGGTGCCGGCCTACGAGACCATTTCTCAGGGTGACGGCTACCTGCCTGGCACATTTGAGCCTGAAACGGCAGATTCCTATGAGATCGGCTTTAAAGCCAACTATCTTGATGGTCGCGGCAGCTTTGACGTGGTCTTCTTCATGTATGAATACGAAGACATGCAAGTGATCAACTACGTGAACGTCGACTACGACGATGACGGCGTGGCAGACGCGTTCTCCGGTCGGGTACTCAATGTTGGCCAGACAGATGGCGAGGGCGTGGAGCTATCGACAACGGTGGCGCTAGGCGACCACTGGACGCTATATCTCGCCGGCGGTTATTTGGATACCGAGGCGACAGGACTGCAGGATATTTGCGGCGCCGAAGATGCTAGTAGCTGCGAGGGTAGCTCCCTGTTCTGGGCGCCCGAAATCACGGCAGCAGGCAAGCTGGATGCGCGCTATCCCATGGGCAACGGCACCGTCACCGGCAGCTTTGAGTTCTTCTACGAAGATGAGCGCGGCGGGAGCTGGGAAGCCAACCCCGAGGGCTACATCGACGCCTACACTATTGCCAACCTGCGGGTCGGCTACGAGTCAGAGAACAACTGGTATGTGCAGGCCTATGCCGAGAACGTCTTCGACGAGTTCACCTGGGACGGCTACAACGCCAACGGCGGTATTTTGCCCTCGCACTTCTTCGGCCCCATGCGCCCGATGACGATCGGGGTGCGCGCCGGGATGAGTTGGGACTGAGCACAGCACTGATACGAAAACGCCGGCATTAGCCGGCGTTTTTTTTGGTGCTCCTTTGATGCTCTACTGGGGCGGCATTACCACGCAGTCAGTCAAAATCATTTGACCGCTAATGCCTTTCAGGGCCGGTGGTTCTGCGCCAACTTTGAGGTCGGGCCGATCAGCTGTGCTCTCAGCTCAGGTCTGGGGGTGTCGGGATCCAGCCAAATCCCGCCAAACAGTGCCCCAAAGTCCCGATCATCAATACTGCCGATCGGACTGCCGTTAAACCAGAATGCGCTGTCTCCAGAAGCATTCAGACCGAAAACGAGCTTGTCACCCGCGGTGATATCTGGCCAAAGATCGCCCAATAACGCCAGCCATTCGCGCTGCTTAGGGTGGTTTCTGCCCTGCTCTCGCCACGCCTTCTCGGTCTCTTCAATGAGCTTCTGGGCAGGGATGTCGCGCAGATAACGCAAAGATAACTGATAGGGGGCATCCCCCTGCCAACGACCGCTGGGCGTATACAGCGCCGAGTCATAGACCTCCCAAATAAACACCTTTAACCGCGCCTCGCCGACCAGCGGCCAAACGTCGGTAGCCAAGGCCAAATCGTTAGATGTCGCCCCGGCGGACTGATCGATGGAAGACGCCGATTGCCCGGACGCGGCGCCAGTTAGATCGGGTGATCGTGAAGGGCCTCCGGGTACTAAGTCAGCGCCCAACGCGACCCCAGTCATTAGCAAAGAGGCCGCCAAGAGCACTAATGTTTTCATAAAGCAGGCGCCATGCGGTGGCTAATGCGATAGAGCAGAGGCAACAGACAGATCCAGATAGCGACGAGTACCCCTACAGAGAGCATCTCACCCAAGGGCAGCACAACGGCACCTAAGCCGGCCCCAACCATGTAGTTAAAAGGTACGGCGATGCCGCCCAATACAGCAGCCAACCACATCGATTGCCCAATTTTGGCAAAGCTTCGATAGAGCGCGGCCGCAAACACCCACCAGAGCACGATCAACCAAAGGGGAACGATGGTCGCCGAAGCAAAATCAAAGACGCCGGTCAGCGTAAGCATCACATCCACGCCAATTCCGACCATGGCGACCGGCAGCAATCTGCGAAACTCAAGACCGCGGTCGGACACCAGATAAAAGTGCAGTGCTAAAGACAGCAGCGCAACCGGCACCCACGGCTCTCGGCCCAATACACAACAAAACCACGTCGCCTGAAACCACGCGGCATTGAACCAAAATTTATCGACCAGCTTCATAGCTGGTTAGATACGACAGAGGAGAAACGCCAGATCAGGCGGCGGTGGGTATCACGCCGTAGTGCTGGCCCGTCCGATCCAGTGCGGCCGCCAGTTGATCGACCAGGAAGTCAATCTCAGCGCGCTCGGTGACAAAAGGCGGCGCCATGATCATCGCGTCGCCGGTCTGGCGCACCATGAGCCCCTGTGTTATCGCCGTGTCTCGGCAGTGCACCGCAGCAGCGGAGTCGGGGGCCAAGCGCTCGCGGGTAGATTTATCCCGCACCAATTCAACCGCTGCAAAGAGCCCTTTGACTCGCACCTGCCCAACGATGGGGTGGTCTGCCAAATCAGTTAATCGGCTCGCAAAATAAGGAGCGAGTTCCACCACCCCCTGCTCGATAATCTGGGTTTCTTCGAGAATATCCAGCGTCGCCAGACCCGCGGCACAGGAAGCGGGATGCCCTGAATAAGTAAGGCCGTGGGCAAACTCGCCACCCCCTGATAACAGCACGTCAGAAATCTTTTGGCTGATCAAACTTCCGCCCAAGGGCATATATCCGTTGGTGACCGCCTTGGCGAAGGTCACCAGATCCGGCTCGGTCCCATAGGCCTCAAAGCCAAACCATTTTCCGGTGCGCCCAAACCCGCAAATGACCTCATCGGAGATCAACAGAATATCCCGTTCGTCAAGAATGCGCTTCACCTCAGGCCAATAGGAGTCGGGAGGCACGATGACACCGCCAGCACCTTGTACCGGTTCCGCGATAAACGCCGCCACGCGGTCCTCGCCAAGTTCATCAATCTTTTTCTCGAGCTCTCGGGCCGCAGCGATACCAAACGCCTCGGGGTCGAGGTCCGCGCCTTCTTCAAACCAGTGCGGCTGTTGGATATGGTGGACATAGTCTAGGCCCATGG
>JACETJ010000115.1 GCA_013911345.1 Congregibacter sp. | reverse complement strand
AAGCTATGCAGCCTTTACGCGAGATCCTGCAGGCCTCCCCTGAGCTGCGCCGCAAGCTGTTTCAGGTGGAGTTTCTGTCGACGCTCAGCGGAGAACTTTTGATCACCCTGATATATCACCGCCCGCTCGGCGATATTTGGCAGTCAGCCGCTCATACGCTGTCCGAGACACTCTCCTGCAAGATGATTGGGAGAAGTCGTAAGCAAAAGCTCGTACTGGATACCGACTGGGTTGAGGAGCTGATTGAAGTCGATAACCGGGAGTATCGTTATCGCCAACCTGAGCAGTGCTTCACGCAACCCAATGGCTATATCAATCAAAGAATGATGGGTTGGCTACTCGAGCACTGCGGCGCGACCGACACTGATCTGCTGGAGCTCTATTGCGGCATCGGTAATTTCACGCTACCGCTCTCACAAAGATTTCGTCACGTGCTGGCCACAGAGCTCAGCAAGCCGGCCACCGCAGCCGCGCGCTTGAATGCCGAGACCAATCAAACCGACAATATTGAACTGGCTCGCCTGTCCGCAGAGGAAATGACCGCTGCCATGGCGCAGGAACGCGTGTTCCGAAGGCTCGCCGACCTGAAGCAGCCACTGGCGCAGTACCAGTTCGACACCCTGCTCGTGGATCCGCCCAGAGCGGGCCTCGATGAGACCACCCTAAAGCTGGCGAGCACATTTAAGCGGGTGCTCTATATCAGCTGCAATCCCGAGACGCTCAGCCATAACCTCGCTACACTCTCCTCGACACACGAGATTCAGAATCTGGCATTTTTTGACCAGTTTCCCTATACACATCATCTGGAGTCGGGCGTGGTCCTGACTAAAAAAATCGCATGACCGCCCTGACCTCAGAACAAATACGAGAACGACTCATTCCACATCCAGGCTGGCGACTGGAAGAGCCCTGGCTGGCCAGAGACATCCAGTTTGCTGACTTCCAAGCCGCCTGGCTGTTTATGAATCACGTGGCCTACTGTGCTGAAGCGCAAGACCACCACCCCAATTGGTACAACGTTTACAACACGGTACAAATCAGACTCTCAAGCCATGACGCCGACGGCGTTACTGAACGTGACTTCGCCCTGGTGAAGAGTATTGATCAATACCTGTCCGATGTTACTCACACCGACCTGCCCGCTACGCCTATTTTTAGAACCTGAATAAAGGATATCGCCCCATGCAACTCTCTTTTTATGACGCCAGCATCATGTGCTACGAGCAAATTCTCCAGAGTACGTCTAACGTTTTGAAGGCGGGTCGAGAGCACGCCGAGGCAAACGACATGCCGCTCAGCGATATTGTTGACTATCGTCTACACGAGACCATGAATCCTTTCAGCTTTCAGGTGATCTCTGTATGGCATCACTCCTTCGGTGCAATACAGGGAATGCGCGCGGGCGAGTTCAATCCGCCGCCCTCAAAGCCGGGGATCGACTACGCGGGACTCTGTGGCCTGATAGACGAGGGGCTGGCCGCGCTCCAAAAAGAGACGCCAGAGTCGATTGATCCACTGTCCGGCCAGAACATGTACTTTCGCTTTGGAAAAATGGAAATTCCCTTCACGACAGATAATTTTTTGGCGACGTTTTCGAAGCCCAATCTGTACTTTCATGCCACCACAACCTACACCGTGCTGCGACAGCTGGGAACGCCACTGGGCAAGCTCGACTATTTAGGCAATATGAAGGCGGGGCACTGAAGCGTTAGCATCTGGGGACCGCGCTCTCCGCTGACGCCGCGGTACTCAAGAAATTAAAAAATGGCGTATCGCCTCGGTGACCCCTGGCTCATTCAACATCGGGGCGTGACCGACATGAGGCACGGATAGCACTGCCATTTCAGGGTGAATGTCACCCATTTTCGCCACACAGCTCTCTGTCAGCAAATCCGTAAGTTCACCGCGAACAAGTAGCGTGGGCACTGATGACATAGCAGTAAATAATGACCAGAGCGTTTCGGCTTCAGTATCGTTACTCTCGGTCGTCAGTGGTTCAGCAATTCGGGGGTCATAATCGATGACCACCTTGCCGTCGCGCTCCACATAACACTGCCGCGCGAAATCTGCCCATTCCGAATCGCTCCACTTCGGGAAGATCTCAGTACTGACCGACTTCAGATAGGCGGTGGCCTCTTTCCAGTCCGCAAAGGGGCCCGCCACACCCACGTACGACTTGATACGATTCAACCCTACGTCTGCAATTTCAGGCCCGATATCGTTAATCACCGCCCGGGTAATCCACCCTGGATGCAGTGCATTGAGTGCAAAGGTCATCAAGCCCCCCATTGAGGTCCCCACTACCGATAGGCGCTCTATCTGTAAATCTTTCAGCAGGTCGTGCATGTCCTGGACGTACTGCAGTAGCGCGTAACGCGACACATCGTGATCCCAATCTGATCGGCCTCGACCGCGCTGCTCCGGCACCAGCACCCTAAACTGATCAGTCAGCGCAGGCGCAAGATCCTGAAAGTCTTTGCTGTTGCGCGTCAAGCCATGCAGGCACACCACTGTAGGCGCGTTTTCATGGGGGCCAGCATAGTCACGGCTGTATAAGGTGAGGCCATCCTGCGCCTGAAAAAAGTGGTCTTTAAATTCGCTCATATCGCATCGGCGTACCGACTCGCAAGCGCCTCATATACCGCCTCGGGGAACTCGGCAGCGCCTGCATCCAGCGACTCAAGCAGTTCCGATAAGTGCTCATTATCCTCACGCCCCCGCCACTCTTTGATGTATGTGCCATCCTGATAACCGTGATCCTGGCGGAAAAAGTTGAGCACGTTCTTACCCACATAGTGGCGATATAACTGCTCAGGTGACAATGAGCAGGCGTGCATGAGCTCGGCAAAAAGTGAGACGGAGAAGCTCTTTGACGCCAAAGCATCTTGAGCGAGTGATTCGGTTGCTAAGTGGACTCGGGCAATATCAATCTCTGCATCAGCGCCACTCGCGTCCTGATCGACCCATGCCGAGGCAATGTCTTGCGCGAGCTGATCAATACCGACATCGGGCTCAAACAAGGCCGACATCCCAAAGTGCCAAATATCGACCACCTCGAGCCGCACCTGCTCCATATCCGGCACTTGTTTCTTCCACCATTTGTATCCCACGTGATCCATAAGCTCGCCGCACTCGATCCAGACAGCGCGGTACCACTCGAAACCTTGTTCTATCCAGTGTTCGTGAACACGTGTATTCATGCGGTGCTGCATCTCCAGCATATTGCTGATGGCATCAAGATTCATTGTTAGAACTCAACTCACACACTCCCTGTATCGCTATTGAACAATGCGACGTACCAATCGTCACGAACTAGCAGTCGCTCGGGAAGATCTGGACCAACTCTAGGTCCTCATATGAATTAGCAGCAGGAAAGTCAGCGACTAATTGATCGGCGAGGTGAACAACCACGCTATCAATGGACGGACACCATATCGCCATTTCAACCTCGGCACTGTATCGCTCACCCAACCCCCACTCTTCCTTGGATAATATCTCCAGCGTCATCGCCCACGTGTATTCGGTGGTGATGTTCATACCATCGGTGACATTGGAGAACTGCTCCCGCCGCTCTCTCCGCTTACCAAACCAAAAATAGGCCTGGTAACGCGCTTCACTCTTGTCCTCAACCAAATCGAAACCCGCTTGCCGAAAAGCGTTTTCTAAAGTTGAAAACAGCTGCTGGTATTGCTCAGCGCTCTGCACAGCGGCGGACCGGGTACCCATCCAGAGAGCGCCATCATTGACGAGCGCGCCATCGGACTCAACGCTCTTGTACAAGCTGACCCGGGTGGAGGTTGCGCAGCCATTAATTAGCACCAGCATGCACACCGCCGACACCAAAAACTGCGCGGCTCTTGAGAAGCGAAGACCCTCTGATTTTGCCTGTTGTAGCAGTACTCCGCGGCGACTATTACTCATCACTATCAATGCCCGTTGCAAACAATGCTTCTGGATCTCTAAAAGCTTTGAATTCCAGAAAATTATCACAAGGGTCCCGGAGAAAAAACGTACGCTGCTCTCCTACCTTGCCCTCGAAACGCGTGGTCGGCTGGATAACAAAATCCACGCCGTCGGAGGCCAACCGCTCAGAAAGCTGGGCATGATCAGCCCAGCTTAAAACCAGGCCAAAGTGGGGTACGGGTATCGACTCACCGTCTACCGGGTTAGCAGCTGCTTTCCAGCTCGGGTCAGTAACAGCATGCAGTACAAGCTGATGCCCGAAAAAATCAAAATCTACCCAGTTAGCAGCGCTGCGCCCTCTGGCACAGCCAAGTGCTTCCTCATAAAACTGTGCCGCAGCGCCTAAGTCATGTACCGGTATGGCGAGGTGAAATGGGGGTAGCACAGACAAGCAGGTCGGCCCTCACTCACCACATTGCCACAGGATTAATAATCATCTGAACAGCACCCTTTAAGCGGGCCTGCCCCAACACGAACATAAATTCAGAAACGCCCTCTCTCGCAAGACGGCCGGTGTTCATGGTCTCCAGAATATAGATGCCACTCTGTTTCAGTAAGATGGCGTGGTCGTAAAATATCTTATCTCCCGGCGCGGGCGGCACCGCACCCAGGCCCCAAGTGTCGGCGCCCACTGCAACGGGCTTCAATGACGCCAAATATCGGGCTGCGTCATTCGTGATCCCCGGAATAGTGGAGTTCCACTCATCCGGCGCTGAGGATAACTTCGCATCCGTCCAACCCGTGTGAAACAACACCACATCTCCCTCAGCGACGCTGACGCCCTGCGCTCTCATCGCCGCCTGTATGTCACCCTCGCTGACTGGCTGGCCGCCAGTAAGATGCTCAACGTCGAAGTAAGACGCCAGATCAATCAATACACCTCGTGCGACCAAAGGAGGGATCTGGCTGATATCCAGCTTGGTAAGCCCCGTGATGGGAGAGATGTCCTCACCGCGGTGACAGTTGTAAAACTCACCATCTTCGCCCAGGTGGCCCAGACCATCGATCTGCGGGCCTGTACCGAGCCACATCTGCACCAAATCATCATTTGAGCTGACTGGCCAACCATATTTGTGCGACCCCTCGGAACGGAAATGCAGATCGGGCTGAACAACCTGAAGCGCCGTCGTACGCGGTGGATAAGCCGGCATACTAGGCTCAATCACGATGCCCAGCGGGTGGCTCGCGCCCTGCTTCACCAGCTGCGCTGCGGCAACGGTGCGCGCTGGCGTAATGCGGTTAGCCGAACCGATCTGGTCGTCTGGGCCCCACTCCGATGGTGCGCAGTCACTGGCTACAACCGACGAGGCAAACCACCCTGCAAACAGGCCTATCGACAATTTCGTCCACATACGATTCTCCACTGCACGCCACTCGTGCACTGCAAGTTGCCCGCCATCAGCCCATAAAG